>DATIDZ010000028.1:0-4805 GCA_035456045.1 Caldimonas sp. | reverse complement strand
CGGCAACGGCGCCGCGGTCGCGACGGTCCTCGGCGCAGTGGTCGGCGGCGTCGCCGGCAACGCGATCGAGCGCGACGCGACCAAGCAAAACGGCGTCGAGATCATCGTCCAGCTGCGCGACGGGCGGCGGCGCGCCGTCGTCCAGAGCGCGACGGGCGACGCGTGGATGCCGGGCGATCCGGTGATCCTCATCGTCACGGGCGGCAACGTCCGCGTCGCGCGGGCGCCGCAGGCGGCGCCGGTGCCGCCCTACCCCGCGCCGGCCGCCGCTCCGGCGCCGGCCGGCTATCCGGTTCCGGCCGCGTACCCGAACGCGACGGTGCAGCCCGTCTATCCGCCGTCGGGTCCGGTGCCGCCGCGCAGCTGAAGCGCCTGTCCGAGCGTCTCGACGAGCGTTCGGCGAATCTTCGGCCACGCCGGTCCGCCGGCCTCGACGTAGCGCTGGTTCACTTCGAGCTCGATGCCGACGTAGCGCTCGGGCGGGTACCGGCGACGCATCACCTGCGTCACGCCATCGCTCTTGCCGATGTACGGATAGTTGCGACGCCGGCGCAGCGACGGATCGGCACGGGCGAGCGCGTCCAGCCAGGCGGTCGCGAACGCGACCTCGCCGGCCCTGCCCGGGTCGTAGAGCATGCCGACGTCGGCGGTGCGCACGTGGCCGTTGAGCTCCGGCGTGAAGCTGTGAGAAGCGATGTGGACGACGCGGTCGCCGGTCGCCACGGCCTCCGCCATCGCGGCGTCGACTCGCGATCGATGCGGGTGATAGTGGGCATCGAGCAGCTCGCGCCGCTCGCGCAACGAGAGGTGCCGGGTCGCCTCCGAATGCAGCTCCGGGTTGCCGACCGAGCGGTTCAGGTCGGCGAGAAGGCGCGTGGTCTCGTCGTAGTAGAGCGGCGCGCGGAAGCGCTCGGCCATCTCGCGCGCGAGCAGGAGCGCGCCCGGGTCCCAGCCGCGATGCGTCGGCAACAGGTGCTCGTGGCCCACGAAGAGCGGCTTGTACCGCTCCGGCACGATTTTGCCGGCGTGCTCGCAGGTGATGACGAGTCGATCGGGGCCGACGGGCATGGGCTGCGATTCTGGCCGAAGGCCAGTGCGCGTGCGCACGCTCGCGCGATTCGAACCTGGTGCGATCAGATCAGAAGCGAACGTCGTAGTTGACGTAGGCGCGCAGCTGGGGCGCGGTCTGCGGCGAGCCGTCCTGATGCAGCCACGAGTACCTCAGCGTCGCTACCAGCCCTTCCAGCATGCTTCCCTTGGCGAAGGCGTACTCGGCGCGGACGTCCGTTTCCGAGCGATCCGGGATCGCCGCGCCGGTCGTCGCGTTGATGCGGCTGCGCCCGTTGGCGTAGATGACACCGGTGACCAGTCCGGGAGCGCCGAGCGGCGCGAAGTCGACCGTGCCGCCGATGCCCCACGCCTGCTCTCCGGCCGTGTTGAACGGGACCTGCATCAGGTTGAGGTAGGAGGGGTGGTCGCCGTACGGGTTCTGGGTGTCGAACCCCTTTCCTGTCTGCGTGTAGTACAGCTGACCGCCGAACGGCCCGCGTGCAATCGTCGCCTGCAGACCTGCGCCCCATGTCGAGAAGCTGCCGATCTGCTCGGCACCGACCGACTTCTGGTGGATGTACTGCGCACCCAGCACGACGACGGTCTGGGGGTCGAGGGCGATCGGATACTTGCCGTCAGCGTAGAAGGTGCGGAACACGTCGATGGTCTCCTGGACGTCGGCGCGCGCGTAGCCGTTCTTGACGAAATCCCAGGTCGCTCCCGCGAATGCCGTGCCCTTGTGCTCGCTGCTCCCGCCCGCTGCATCGGACATCCACACGAAGTGCTCGGAGTCGCGCTTCTTCATCTTCGTGATGTAGCCGCCGGTGTACGACACGTCGCTTCCGGCGCCGGTCAGCGTGTACGCCTCGAACGTGTTCGGCACCATCCGGTTGTCCTGGATGTTGATGAACGGGCGATTGATCCGCTGGCGGTACCCGGTGAACGTCTGGCCGAGCAGGCGCAGCGAGCCGAAAGCCTCGCCGAGCACGGCGATCGTCTCCTGGCCGGGCGCGAGGAGCTTGGTCCCGTCCTTGTCGTCCGGCCCGTAGAGCCGCAGCGACGTGTAGCCGATGACGCCGACCTGGAACATGTCGCCCCACCAGGGGCTGCGCACGCCCGCCCACCCGCCGGCCGCCCATGCCGAGGCGGGCACGCCGGTGAGGCTTTCCTGATCGAAGTAGTACGTGCGCAGATGCAGCACGGGCTCGAAACCGCCGAAGGGCTTGTCGCCGCCGGAAGACGCCGGTGCAACACCTTGCGCCGATGACGCGCTGGCAAGCGCGATGCAGGACATCGCCAGCCACTGCGCGGGCAAGTGCGACGCCCTCCCTCTCCCTCGGACACGCAGCGCCATGCGACTCCTCCGCGACCTATGTCGCGGTGGATTCTCCCCGCGCGGACCGACCGGGCAACAGCCCTAAGGTGCTAGCGCGCCACGTGCGGCGCCGCGGCAGGCGCCGCTAGCGGTTGCAGGCCTGGCGCGCGTCGGCGTCCCCGGTAGGGTCGCAGTTCTTGGTCGACTTGACGTTGACCGAGCCGGAGCTCGTGCCCACCGCACAGCCGGTGAGCAGCGCGGTGCCCAGGCAAAGGCACGCGATCAGTTTCGCGAGAGTCATGCTCGTTGTCTTCATGAGGTCGATGCTGCGCTGAACGCGGATGAGATGGCTGTCGTGGTAGGCCGTGTTGGGATCGAACCAACGACCAAAGGATTATGAGTCCTCTGCTCTGACCAACTGAGCTAACGGCCCCCGTCGGAATCTTCGCACGCGCCGCAGCGCGAACGCTGCCTACTTCGTGCTCAGCGCGTTGCTGACGAGGCGCGACGTGATGTCGACGATCTGGATCATCCGGTTGTAGGCCATCCGCGTCGGCCCGATCACGCCGAGCGTGCCGACGACCTTGCCGTCGACCTCGTAGGGCGCGGAGACGACCGACAGCTCCTCGAACGGAACGACCAGGCTTTCGCCGCCGATGAAGATGCGCACGCCGTCGGCGCGGCTCGAGACCTCGAGCAGGCGCATGAGCTGGGTCTTCTGCTCGAACAGGTCGAAGAGCTTGCGCAGGCTGCCCATGTCGCTCGAGAAATCCTGGATCGCGAGCAGGTTGCGCTCGCCGGCGATGACGACGCGCTCGTGGCTCTCGGCAATGGCCTCGCTGCCGGCCTGCACCGCGGCGTGCATCAGCGCCGAGATCTCGCCGCGCAGCGCATCGACTTCGGTCTTGAGGCGCTCGCGCACCTCCTCGAGCGTGAGGCCGGCGTAATGCGCCGTCAGGAAGTTGCTCGCCTCGAGCAGCTGCGCCGAGGTGTAGTCGTGGGCGGTGAAGATGACGCGGTTCTGCACGTCGCCGTCGGGCGCGACCATGATCACGAGGACGCGCCGCTCCGACAGCCGCATGAACTCGATGTGATGGAAGACGCTCGCCTTCTTGGGCGCGGTGACGACGCCGACGAAGCTCGACAGGCTCGACAGCAGCTGCGCCGCGTTGGCGATGACGCGCTGCGGCTGGTCGGCGTGCAGCTGCGCCTCGATCGGCGGCTCGGCGCCGGGATGCGCCGTCAGGTCGCGCGGCTGCGCGGTCAGCATGGTGTCGACGAAGAGGCGATAGCCGCGCGCGGTCGGCACCCGGCCCGCGCTCGTGTGCGGGCTCGCGATCAGGCCGAGCTCCTCGAGATCGGCCATGACGTTCCTGATCGTCGCCGGCGACAGCTCGAGGCCGCTCGCGCGCGAGAGCGTGCGCGAGCCGACCGGCTGGCCGTCGGCGATGTAGCGCTCGACCAGGGTCTTCAGGAGGGTCTTGGCACGCTCGTCAAGCATCGTTTCGGGGGCCTGCTACGAGCGGATTTTGCCTGCGCCGGCAAAGGTCGCTGTGGTGTAATCCCGCGAATGGCGAACCGCTTCCGGCATGCTGCGCTCGTCGGCAAGTTCAACGCCGAAGGCATCCGCGAAGAGCTCGAGTCCGTGGCCGCTTTCCTGATCGCCAAGGGCCTCGCGGTGACCCTCGAGGAAGACACCGCCGCCAAGACCGGCATGGCCGGCTATCCGCGCCTCCCGGCGGCGGCGCTCGGCAAGGCCTGCGACATCGCCGTCGTCGTCGGCGGCGACGGCACGATGCTCGGCATCGCCCGGCAGCTCGCGCGGCACGACACGCCGCTCGTCGGCATCAACCAGGGCCGCCTCGGCTTCATCACCGACATCAGCCTCGGCGAGTACGAGACCGCGCTCGCGCCGATCCTCGCCGGCGAGTACGACGCCGAGGAGCGCTCGATGCTCGAGGGCGAGGTCGAGCGCGACGGCAAGACGATCCTGGCGAGCATCGCCCTCAACGACGTCATCGTCAGCCGGGGCGCCACCGCCGGCATGGTCGAGCTGCGCATCGAGATCGACGGCCAGTTCGTCGCCCAGCTGCGCGCCGACGGCCTCATCGTCGGGTCGCCGACCGGATCGACCGCCTATGCGCTGTCGGCCGGCGGCCCGATTCTGCATCCGAAGGTCGCCGGCTGGGCGCTGGTGCCGATCGCCCCGCACGACCTCTCGAACCGGCCGATCGTCGTTCCCGACAGCGGCGAGGTCCAGGTCGGAATCGTCTCCGGCCGCGATGCGACCGTGAACTTCGACATGCAGTCGCTGACGAGCCTGCGCCATGGCGACCGCATCCGCGTGCGCCGCTCGGCCGAGACGGTGCGCTTCCTCCATCCGCGCGGCTGGAGCTACTTCGCGACGCTGCGCGGCAAGCTCCACTGGGCATCCGGATCG
>DATIDZ010000027.1:0-10401 GCA_035456045.1 Caldimonas sp. | reverse complement strand
CGGCTGTGCGGCGCCGCGACGACGCGGAGCGTCTGCGTGGCGGTCGCTCCGGCGCTGCGATAGAAGCGCGTCGCGCCCGGCGTCGTCACGAGTGCATGGGCGCCTTCGCCGAGCGCGAGCTCGATCGCCAGCTCGTCGCCGCCGACGACGCCGCCCGGCGGATGGACGAGGACGCTGTGGCACACGCCGCCTTCGGGATGAAGCGAGCGCAGGACGCGCAGCGGCCCGTCGTGGCGATCGTGGGCGATCGTGCGGCCGCCGCGCAACCGGTAGTCGATCGCGAGCGAGCCGCGCCAGCCCATGGCGCAGACGCGTCTCAGGCGCCGGCAGCGATGCCGGCGAGCTCGCGCAGCAGCTGGCGCATGTCGCGAAAGCCGGCCGAGCTCGGCAGCCATTCGAGCGTCGGCGTCTCGAGGTTGCGCGCCAGTCCCATCGGCGCGGCCTCGATCTGCACGCCCGGGCCGGCGGCTTCGCGGAAGGCGCGCAGCGCGCGCGGCATGTGATAGCCGTTCGTGACCAGCACGATGTGATCGATGCCGGCCGACTTGAGGAGCGCCATCGTCAGCGCGGCGTTCTCGCGCGTGTCGCGCGACTCGCTTTCGACCCAGCGGATCGGCCGGCCGAATTCCTCGGCGGCGATCTTGGCCGCGACCTTGGCCTCGGAGGTCGAGCCCTCCTGCGCCAGGCCCGTGCCGCCGCTGAAGGCGACCGGCGCCCCGGTCTGCCCGGAGAGCCAGAGGCCGTAGCGCAATCGCTCCAGCGAGCCCGACTGCAGGCTGCTGACGCCGTACTCGGGAGCGAACGGCTCGCTGCCCGCGCCGAGGATGACGATCGCGAGCGGCTTCTTCGCCGTTGCTTCGGCACGCAGCTCGCGCACGCGATCGAAGCTCAGCGCGGGCGGCGATGGCAGCAGCTGGCCGACGAAGCGAACCGCGCCGCTGGTCGCCGACAGCCACAGCAGGACGACGCTGATCAGGATGACGAGCCAGCCGAGGCCGCGCCGCGGCAGCAGCAGGCGCGCGCCGACCAGGACCAGGAAGAGCAGCGGCACCGGCGGCAGGATCAGCGCGGCGATCACCGGCTTCCACGACTCGATGCCGAGCGATGCGAAGAGGCTGTTCACGGGCGGGCGAATGGAGGCCGGTGGGGTGGGCGGCGCGATTGTGCCCGGTGCCTGTCCGGCGCGCGGCGAAGTTGCATCATGTTGCTCCGTCCTTGCTTCGAGCCTGCCTCATGAACGAACGCGCGCAACGACTCCGCGACCAGCTGATCCGCAACTTCGACGACGTCCCCAAGGAGCGCGAGCGGCGCGCGCCGCTGTACGACACGATGTGCGCGCGGCTGGCGCAGGGCACGGCGGCGCAGGCGCTCGGCATGAGCATCGACATCGTGGCGCCGGGCATGCGCGGCTGCCCGTTCCACCTCCACCACGCCCAGGAGGAGGCGTTCGTCATCCTCGAAGGGCGCGGCAGCCTGCGCGTCGCCGGCGAGATGCTCGAGGTCAAGGCCGGCGATGTCGCCTTCCTGCCGGCCGGACCCGACTACCCCCACCAGATCGTCAACACCTCGGACGCGCCGCTGAAATACTTGTCGATCAGCACGCAGACGCGGCCGGAGATCGTCGAGTACCCCGACTCGGGCAAGTTCCTGGCCAGCGCGGGCGCGCCGGGCTCCTCGCGTTTTGCGCGCATGGGACGCCTCGACGAGAACCTCGACTACTGGGACGGCGAGCCTTGAGCCGCGCGAGCGCCGTCGCGCCGCGCGGCTAGGGCGCGAGCCGCTCGCGCCGCCAGGCGTCGCCGTCGCGCCGGTAGCGCAGTCGGTCGTGCAGACGCGACTTGCGGCCCTGCCAGAACTCCCAGGCCTCGGGCCGAAGGCGATAGCCGCCCCAGTGCGGCGGCCGCGGCGGCTTGAGCATGAACTTGGCGCCGTAGCGCGCCGCGTTGGCCAGCAGCGTCGCCCGCGATTCGATCACCTCGCTCTGCGGCGAGGCCCAGGCACCGATGCGCGAATCGAGCGGGCGCGAATCGAAGTAGGCGTCCGACTCGGCGTCGTTCACCTTCTCGACCGCGCCCTCGATGCGCACGACGCGCTCGAGCTCGACCCAGTGGAACTGCAGCGCGGCGAAGGGATGGATCGCGAGCTCGCGGCCCTTGCGGCTCTGGTAGTTCGTGAACCAGACGATGCCGCGCTCGTCGTAGCCCTTGATCAGGACGATCCGCGTCGACGGCCGGCCGTCGGCGCCGACGGTCGCCAGCGTCATCGCGTTCGGCTCGGGCACCGCCGCCGCGATCGCCTGATGCAGCCACGAGCCGAACTGCTGCATCGGATCGGCGGCCGACGCCGATTCGTCGAGCTCGGCCCGCTCATAGCTCTTGCGCAAAGCAGCGATGTCGGTCATCGACGAAGTATAGGAAGCCCCCGACGGCGCATCGAGTGCCGGAGGCGCTTTCGCGATCCCTCGGCCCTTAGGGGGAAGGCCTTACGTAGACCTCCCACTGTCGCGAACGCCGCCGCGCTCTCATCCTCTGCCCATGTCTTCACAGCGAACCGTCGTCGTGCTGGCCGCCGGGAGAAGCGAACGCTTCGGCGCCGGCCGCCACAAGCTCGCACAGCCGCTCGGCGCGTCGAGCGTGCTGGCGCAGACGCTGTCGCGGGCGATCGCCAGCCGCTTGCGCACGGTCGTCGTGACCACGGCGACGTTCGTCGACGTGGCCCGGAGCAGCGTCGCGACGCGCGACGTCGTCGTGCTGCCCGACGCCGGCAGCGAGGGCAACGCGTCGGCCGGGATGGGAGCGTCGATCGCCGCCGGCGTGAGGGCGTCGCCCGACTCCGACGGCTGGCTCGTCCTGCCGGGCGACATGCCGCTGGTCCAGCCGGCGACCCTGCTCGCGGTGGCGCGCGCGCTCGACCACCATGCCGTCGCGTACGCGCAGTACGGCGGCAGGCGCGGCCACCCGGTCGGCTTCGCCGCCGAGCTCTATCCGGAGCTGACCGAGCTGAGCGGCGACGAAGGCGCGCGCCGCATCATCGCCCGCTATCCCGCCTTCGCCGTCGACCTCGACGATCCGGGGATCCTCGTCGACATCGACACCGAAGACGACCTCGACGCCTTGCGCCGCTCCTTCGCCGAGCCTGCCGCGCCCAGCGGCGTGGCCGCGCGCGCCGATCTGGCCGCGGGCCGCTAGCCGGCCGTGAGGGCGTGGCGGCGCGCCAGGGCGACCATCCGCTCGACGTCGCGATCGCGGATGCCGCAGGTGCGCAGCGACCGCGCCGTTTCGACCAGGTAGGCAAGGGTGCTGCCGTAGCGGCCGTTGGCCGTGCGCAGGATCTCGACCAGCTCGCCGTCGGGGACGGCGCCGGCGTGGCTCGGGCTGCGCTTGCTGAGCGTGAAGGCGAGGCCGCGAACGACGCCCTGCGGCGTGCGGCACGCGAGCCACTTCGGGTCATAGACGCCGCTCGGCATCTCGCGGCACCACAGGCGACGCAGCTCGGCCTCGACGCGCGCCTGCTCGATGCGGTAGGCGCGGCCATGGCATGAGCCGCCGGGGATGAGCGCGAACACGAGCCCGGGGCACTCGGGCGTGCCGCGATTGACGCGCGAGCGCATGGCCAGCGCGCGGTGCCATCCGTGCACCTTCGCCGGCCGCTCCTCGGCCGCTTCGAACTCCGGCCGCCAGATCAGCGAGGCGTAGCCGAAGATCCAGACGTCGCCGCGCTCGCCCCACGCGTCGAGGGTGCGATCGAGGAGGTGCGCCGGATCGCGTGCGCTGCCGTGCGGAGGATGGAGGGCTGTCATCGCCAACTAGAATCGGTCGCGCCGAGACCCAGGTAAGCCATGGACGAACGCCAGCCGCCTCCGACGCGCAATTCTTCACGGACCGTGGCCAAGGTCGCGGTGGCAGTGCTGGTCGTGATCGCCATTGCAGGAATCGTGCTCGCCACCCTGCGTGGGCGGGGCACCCCCGCCGACACGCCGGTCGCTGCAGATGCAACGCAGCCCGCGGCTTCGGCGATGACCGGCGCCGCGTCGCCCGCGGCGGCCTCGGCGGCTGCCGCCGAAGCGGCCGCGGCCCCCAACCAGGTCGTCTTCGCGCCCGGATCGGCGGAGATCTCGGAGGCCGCAACGACCAAGCTGATTCGAATCGCCGACACCCAGCGCAAGGACAAGCGCGAGCTCGTGATCACCGCGCGCGTCGAGCAGGGGCCCGAGCTCGAGAAGCGAAAGGCGCTGGCGCGGGACCGCGGATCGGCGGTCCGCAGCGTGCTCGAGACGAACGGCGTTCCGCTCGCGCGGATGCAGATCTACATCACCGACGAGGCGTACGGAATCGTCTCGGCGAGCGAGGGCAACCGCGTCGAGGTGACGCCGCGCTGAATCGGGACTGGGCGTGGCGAATCGCGACCTGATGCCGAATCCCTTGTCGAGAGGGGCATGAGACAGGCCGTCGTCGACGTCACCGGCCGCATCCGCGAGAAGAGCGCGGCGACGCGGCGCGCGTACCTGGCGCGGATCGACGCCATGCTGGCGCGGCCGCGCGGGCCCGATCGCCTCGGCTGCGCCAACCTGGCGCACGCGACCGCCGCCCTGCCGCGCGCCGACAAGCTGAGCATCGTCGCGGCGCGCGCGCCCAACGTCGGCGTCGTCACGGCGTACAACGACATGCTTTCGGCGCACCAGCCGTACGAGCGCTTTCCGCCGCTGATCCGCGAGGCTGCGCACGCGCTCGGCGCGACCGCGCAGGTCGCCGGCGGCGTGCCGGCGATGTGCGACGGCGTCACGCAGGGCCGTCCCGGCATGGAGATGAGCCTGTTCTCGCGCGACACGATCGCGATGGGGACCGCGATCGCGCTGTCGCACGACGTCTTCGACGCGGCGCTGCTGCTCGGCATCTGCGACAAGATCGTTCCGGGCCTGCTGATCGGTGCGCTCCATTTCGGCCACCTGCCGTGCGTCTTCGTTCCCGGAGGGCCGATGGGGAGCGGCCTGGCCAATGCCGAGAAGACTCGCGTTCGCGAGCAGTTCGCGCTCGGCCGGGTCGACCGCAACGCGCTCATGGAGGCCGAGGCGGCGTCGTACCACAGCCCCGGGACCTGCACGTTCTACGGCACCGCCAACAGCAACCAGATGCTGCTCGAGGCGATGGGCCTGCACGTGCCCGGCGCCGCCTTCATCCACCCGCACGACGGCCTGCGCGATGCGCTGACGAGAGAAGCGGTCCGGCTCGTCCTCGCCAACGCCTCGTGGCCGCAGGCGGCGAGCGCCGGCCAGGCGCGCTTCCTGCCGATCGGCCGGCTCGTCGACGAGCGCTCGATCGTCAACGCGATGGTCGCGCTCCTCGCCACCGGCGGCTCGACCAACCATCTCATCCACTGGGTCGCGGTGGCGCGCTCGGCCGGCATCGTCATCGACTGGAGCGATTTCTCCGACCTGTCCCGCGCGACACCGTTGCTGGCGCGGGTCTATCCCAACGGCAGCGCCGACGTGAACCAGTTCCAGGCGGCGGGCGGGTCGGGCTTCGTCATCCGCGAGCTGATCGAGGGCGGCTGCCTGCACGACGATGTGGCGACCGTGGCCGGCGGCGGCCTCGCCGACTACACGCGGGTTCCGGTCGGCGACGCCGGCCACGTCGCGTGGCGAGCGCTGCCTGCCGAGAGCGGCGATGCGACGATCGTTCGTCGTTCGAGCGATCCGTTCAGCGACGAGGGCGGGCTGAAGCTGCTCGCTGGCAACTGCGGACGGGCGGTGATCAAGGTCTCGTCGGTGCCGGCGGATCGCTGGATCGTCGAGGCGCCGGCGCGGGTCTTCGACTCGCAGGAAGCGATGCTCGACGCGTTCGCGGCCGGGGCGCTCGAGCGCGACTTCGTCGCCGTCGTCCGCTTCCAGGGACCGCGCGCCAACGGCATGCCCGAGCTGCACAAGCTCACGCCACCGCTCGGCGCGCTGCAGAAGAAGGGATTTCGCGTCGCGCTGGTCACCGACGGCCGCATGAGCGGCGCCTCGGGCCAGGTCCCGGCGGCGATCCACGTGAGCCCGGAGGTCGTCGCCGGCGGGCCGCTCGGCCGTGTTCGTGACGGCGACATCGTGCGCGTCGATGCGCACGCCGGCACGCTCGCGGCGCTGGTCGATGCCGGCGAATGGGAGCGCCGCGCGCCGGCGACGTTGCCGCCGGCGCAGGCCGAGGCGAACGGCCACGACCTCGGCCGCGAGCTGTTCGCCGGGATGCGCAGGAGCGTCGTGTCCGCCGAGGAAGGCGCCTGCACGTGGCTCTAGCGCGATCGGCGCTCGATCCGCTCGAGCTCGCCAGCCACGGGCCGGTGATTCCGGTCGTCGTCATCGAGGACGCGGCGCATGCGGTGCCGATGGCGCGCGCGCTGTTCGACGGGGGCGTGCGCGTCGTCGAAGTGACGCTGCGGACGCCGGCGGCGATCCCCGCGATCGCGGCGATCGCGCAGGCGATGCCCGAGGTCATCGTCGGTGCCGGCACCGTGCGCAGTGCGGCCGATGCGCGAGCCGCCCTCGCGGCAGGCGCGCGCTTCGCCGTCAGTCCCGGCTTCTCGTCGCGCGTCGCGGCCGCGTGTCGCGAGATCGGCCTGGCGCTTCTGCCCGGCGTCGCGACCGCGAGCGAGGTCATGCAGGCCGCCGAGGAAGGCTTCCGCTTCCTCAAGTTCTTCCCGGCCTCCGCCGCCGGCGGAACGTCGATGCTGAAGGCGTGGTCGAGCGTGTTCGCCGACGTCTCGTTCTGCCCGACCGGGGGCATCGGCGCCGCGTCGGCGCCGGATTACCTCGCCCTCGGCAATGTCAGGGTCGTCGGCGGCTCCTGGCTGACGCCGCCGGACGCGCTCGCGGCGGCCGACTGGCGGCGCATCGAGCGGCTCGCTCGCGACGCAGCGGGCCTGAAGCCGACCTAGCGCTCAGGCGACGCGCGGGCCTGAGGTCGACCTGGCGCTCAGGCGTCGCGCTCGATCAGCTCGATCTTGTAGCCGTCGGGGTCGGTGACGAAGGCGATCACCGTCGTGCCGCCCTTGACCGGGCCCGGCTCGCGCGTCACCGCGCCGCCGCCGGCCCGGATCTTCTCGCACGCGGCGCGGATGTCCTTCATGCCGAGCGCAATGTGCCCGTAGGCGGTGCCGAGCTCGTACGAGCTCACGCCGTGGTTGTAGGTGAGCTCGATCTCGGCCTGGTCGGGGTTCGATCCGTAGCCGACGAATGCGAGCGAGTAGCCCTGCTCGGGCCGCTCGGTCGTTCGCAGCAGGCGCATACCCATGACGCGCGTGTAGAAGTCGATCGATCGCTGCAGGTCGCCGACGCGCAGCATGGTGTGGAGGAATCTACTCATGGGGCATCGAACACGAAGCAGGTGGTGGACCCGTGAGCGTACAGCTTGCCGTCGGGCCCGGTGAGGCGGGCGTCGGCGGTCGCCATGCGGTTGCCGCCGTGGATGATCCGGCCCTCGGCGCGAACGAAGGGAACCCTGTCGTTCAGCGGCCGGACGATGTTGACCTTGAGCTCGGCGGTCGTGTAGCCCTTGCCGGCGGGAAGCGTCGACGCGACGGCGCAGCCGAGCGCCGAGTCGAGCAGGGTCGCGAACCAGCCGCCGTGGACCGATCCCATCGGGTTGTAGTGCGCGAAGCCGGGCCGGCCCTGGAAGACGACGCGGCCGTGGTCGGCCTCGACCAGGAGGAAGTCGAGCGTCTGCGAGATCGGCGGCGCCGGCAGCTCGCCGGCGATCATCGCCTTGAACAGCTCGAGTCCCGACTTGCCCGCGACCTGCTCGCGCGTCGCGATGCCGTAGACGATGCGGCGCCGGCGCAAGGCGTCGTCGACAGCCTGCCACTCGGCGAAAAGATCGGGGGGCGGGGGGGTGGCGGGTGCGGTCATCGAAGCTCCTCGTCGTGGGATTGTTGCAGCTACAATCATCTCATGCCGAACGCATCCGACGCCGCGCCCAAGGGCTGCACCAACTTCAAGCTCCGTCGGCTCACGCGCCGCGTCAGCCAGCATTACGACCGGGTCGTCGCCGCGTCTGGCCTGAAGACGACGCAGTACTCGCTCCTGTCGCAGATGGAGCACCTCGGCCCGGTGCGCCCGAGCGACCTGGCCGCGGCGATGGCGATGGACAACTCGACGCTGACGCGCAACCTGCAGCCGCTGGTCGCCAGCGGCTGGGCCGAGATCGGGCCCGGCGAGGACGGTCGATCGCGGCGGGTCGCGATCACGGCGCGCGGCCGCGCCAAGCGAATCGAGGCGCGACGCGAATGGAAGCGGGCGCAGCTCGCGCTCAACGAGCGCCTCGGCGCTGCCCGCGTCGTCGCGCTGCATGCGCTGCTCGACGAGTGCTTGGCCACCTTGTCCGAAACCGAGCCGGAGATGAGTGATGCCTGAATCGACCCGTGCCGTTGCACGCCCTCGCGCGCCGGTCGCCTTCGGTCTGGTCCTGCTCGCCGCCGGCGGCATCTTCGCCGTGACCATGGGAGCGCGCCAGTCGATGGGGCTCTTCCTCAGCGTGATCAACTCGACCACCGGCCTGGGCCTGGCCAGCATCAGCCTCGCGTTCGGCGTCGCCCAGCTGTGGTGGGGCCTGACGCAGCCGCTCGCCGGGATCGTCGCCGATCGCTACGGCGCCGGGCGCGTCGTCTTCATCGGCCTGCTGCTCGTCGCGCTCGGCACCGCGCTCGTGCCGGCGATGACCACGACGGGCGGCCTGATCCTGGCGATCGGCGTCATCTCCGCCGGCGGCGCCGGCCTGGCCGGACCGTCGGTGCTGCTCTCGGCGACGGCGCGGCTCACGCCGCCGGCGCGGCGCGGCATCGCCAGCGGCATCGTCAACGCGGGCGGCTCGTTCGGCCAGTTCGTCTTCGTTCCCATCGCGCAGGGGATCACCGCACTCGCCGGCTGGGCGATCGCGGTCCAGAGCATGGCCGCGATCGTGCTGCTCGCCTTGCCGGCGGCATGGGTCCTGCGCGGCAGCGCCAAGCAGGCCGCGGAGGGCGCCGCGGCGGCGAACGCCGCGCCGGTGCGCGCCGAGTCGACGCGCGAGGCGATCGCTCGCGCGATGCGCACGCCGAGCTACCTGCTCCTGGCCACGGGCTTCTTCGTCTGCGGATTCCACGTCGCCTTCATCGCCACCCACCTGCCCGGGGTCGTCGCCGCCTGCCAGCTGCCGCCGTCGGTCGGCGCCTGGGCGCTCGCCGTCGTCGGCCTCTTCAACATCGTCGGCAGCTTCGCGGTCGGCTGGGCGATCGGGCGGTGGCGCATGAAGTCGCTGCTCTCGCTGGTCTACGCGGCGCGCGCGCTGGCCGTGCTCGTGTTCCTGCTCGCGCCGAAGACCGAGGCCGTCGTCCTGGTTTTCTCCGCATTCATCGGCCTGACTTACCTGTCGACCGTGCCGCCGACGGCCGGCCTGGTTGCCAAGTTCTTCGGCACCGCCCACATGGCGACGCTGTTCGGCTTCGTCATGCTCTCGCACCAGCTCGGCGGCTTCCTCGGCGCCTGGCTCGGCGGCAAGTCGTTCGAATGGACAGGCGCCTACGACTGGATGTGGTACGCCGACATCGTGCTGGCGGTCGGCGCGGCGCTGATCCACCTGCCGATCCGCGAGGCACGCCTGCCCGCACGGCTCGCCAGCGCAGCGGCGTGACGGCTTAGGGCGCGGACGGCAGCGGCGGCATCGTGTAGTTGAGCGCGAGCCGGCCGCCGTCGACGTAGACGACCTCGCCGGTCATGTAGCTCGCCGCGTCGCTGGCGAGGAACGCGCACACCGCTGCGACCTCGTCGGGCTCGCCGAGGCGCCTGAGCGGTGTGCGGCTCATGATGCGCGCCGCCGCCTCCGCGCTGCCGAGCACGGCCTTCTGCGCGAGCTCGGTGGCGATGGTGCCCGGCGCGACCGCATTGACGCGAACGTTGCGATCGGCGAGCGACAGCGCCATGACGCGCGTCAGCTGGTCGATGCCGCCCTTGCTTGCGTTGTAGCTGGCGATGGACGCGATCGCGGTGACACCGTTGACCGAGCTCATGTTGACGATCGCGCCGCCGCCGGTCTTGACCATCTCGCGCGCGACCGCCTGGCCGACGAGGAACGCGCCCTTGAGGTTGACGTCGATGACGGCGTCCCAGTCGGCTTCGGCGATGTCGAGGAAGTCCGCGGCGCGAAAGATGCCGGCGTTGTTGACGAGCACGTCGACGCGGCCGAACGCGGCGACGGTCGCGGCGAGCGTCGCGGCGGTGGCCGCCTCGACCTCGGCGCGCCGGGCGACGTCGCAGCGCCAGGCATGCGCATCGCCGCCGAGCTCGGCGGCGAGCCTGTCCGCCGCGCCCGCGTCGATGTCCCAGAGCGCGAGCCGGGCGCCGCTCTGCGCGAACAGGCGCGCGCACGCGGCGCCGATGCCGTTGGCCGCGCC
>DATIDZ010000026.1:0-3139 GCA_035456045.1 Caldimonas sp. | reverse complement strand
CGCCGAGCTGCTCGCGATCTACGCGCGCCGCGCCGCCCGCGAGGGCTACGCGTTCCGCTTCCAGCCGCACGACTACGAGGCGTTCGCCGCCAGCTTCGGCTTCGACGAGACGCCCGACCAGCACGCCGCGATCCACGCCGTCATCCAGGACATGGTCTCGCCGCGGCCGATGGACCGCCTCGTCTGCGGCGACGTCGGCTTCGGCAAGACCGAGGTCGCCCTTCGCGCTGCCTTCGTCGCCGTCAACGGCGGCAAGCAGGTCGCGATCCTGGCGCCGACGACGCTGCTCGCCGAGCAGCACCACCAGAACATCGCCGACCGGTTCGGCAAGTGGCCGATCAAGGTCGCCGAGCTGTCGCGCTTCCGCTCGCCGAAGGAAGTCAAGGCGGCTCTCGAAGGTCTCGCCGACGGCACGGTCGACATCGTCGTCGGCACCCACAAGCTGCTCTCGTCCGACGTCAAGTTCAAGCGCCTCGGCCTGCTCGTGATCGACGAGGAGCACCGCTTCGGCGTGCGCCACAAGGAGCAGATGAAGGCGCTGCGCGCCGAGGTCGACGTGCTGACGCTGACGGCGACGCCGATCCCGCGCACGCTCGGCATGGCGCTCGAGGGCCTGCGCGATCTCTCGGTGATCGCGACCGCGCCCGAGCGGCGCCTCGCGATCAAGACCTTCGTCCGCGCCGAAGGGTCGAGCACGATCCGCGAGGCGGTGCTGCGCGAGCTGAAGCGCGGCGGCCAGGTCTACTTCCTGCACAACGACGTGCAGACGATCGAGCACCGGCGCGAGACGCTGCAGGCGCTCGTGCCCGAGGCGCGCATCGCGGTCGCGCACGGCCAGATGCCCGAGCGCGAGCTCGAGCGCGTGATGCGCGACTTCGTCGCCCAGCGCCACAACGTCCTGCTTTGCTCGACGATCATCGAGACCGGCATCGACGTGCCGAGCGCGAACACGATCGTCATCAGCCGCGCCGACAAGTTCGGCCTGGCGCAGCTGCACCAGCTGCGCGGCCGCGTCGGCCGGTCGCACCACCAGGCGTACGCGTACCTCATGGTTCCCGACGTCGAGGGGCTGTCGAAGGCGGCGGCGCAGCGGCTCGAGGCGATCCAGCAGATGGAAGAGCTCGGCTCGGGCTTCTACCTGGCGATGCACGACCTCGAGATCCGCGGCGCCGGCGAGGTGCTCGGCGAGAACCAGAGCGGCAACATGCTCGAGGTCGGCTTCCAGCTCTACAACGACATGCTCGCGGAGGCGGTGCGGTCGCTGAAGAGCGGCCGCGAGCCCGACCTCCTCGCGCCGCTCTCGGCGGTGACCGAGATCAACCTGCACGCGCCGGCGCTCCTGCCCGATGCCTACTGCGGCGACGTCCACATCCGACTGTCGCTGTACAAGCGGCTCGCGACGGCGACGAAGGCTGAGCAGATCGACGCGCTGCTCGAGGAGATCACCGACCGCTTCGGCAAGCTGCCGCCGCAGGCGCAGGCGCTATTCGACGTGCACCGCCTGCGCGTGCTCGCCAAGACCTACGGCGTCGCCAAGATCGACGCCGGCGAGGCCGTGACCACGATCACCTTCGCGCCGAACCCGCCGATCGAGCCGATCCGCATCATCGAGCTCGTCCAGAAGAACCGCTTTGTCAAGCTCGCCGGCAACGACAAGCTGCGCATCGAGGTCGGCGCGAAGACGGTGCCCGAGCGCGTCCGCCTCGTCCGCGACATGCTGCGATCGCTGGGGGCGCCGAAGGTGCTGGAGGCGGCATGAGCGACGCGGCCGGCGACGTACGACGCGAAGTGGCGCCGGGGCTCGTCGTCCGCGGCGTGGCAGTGCCGCGCCGGCTTGCCGACTTCGGCCTCGTCGCATTCGACATGGACTCGACGCTGATCGCGATCGAGTGCGTCGACGAGATCGCCGACGTCGCCCGCAAGAAGGCCGAGGTGGCCGCGATCACCGAGGCCGCGATGCGCGGCGAGATCGCCGACTACAAAGAGAGCCTGCGCCGGCGCGTCGCGCTGCTGAAAGGTGTCCCTGCGTCGGCACTGCAGCGGGTCTACGACGAGCGGCTGCGATTCAATCCCGGCGCGGAGCGGCTCGTCGCGGCATGCCAGGCGGCCGGCCTCAAGACGCTGCTCGTCTCCGGCGGCTTCACCTTCTTCACCGATCGCGTCCGCGACCGGCTCGGGATCGACTTCACCCGCAGCAACGTCCTCGAGATCGACCAGGGCGCGCTCACGGGACGCATGGTCGACCAGCCGTGGGGCGACATCTGCGACGGCGCCGAGAAGCGGAAGATGCTGCTCGAGACGTGCTCGGCGCTCTCGATCTCGCCGGCGCGAGCGATCGCCGTCGGCGACGGCGCCAACGACTTGCCGATGATGGCAGCCGCCGGGCTCTCGGTCGCGTATCACGCCAAACCCAGGGTGCGCGATGCCGCGATGGTCGCGATCGACCAAGGGGGGCTCGACCGCCTGCTGGAGGTCGTCACCGCCTGAGTCGCGCCTCGGCGGTGCGCCGTATCGCCGAGAGCGTCGTCCGGCTCGTGATCACGTCGGCATCGAGCTTGAGGTGGATGAGCGCCGGCCGGCCCGCGGCCAGCGCGGCGAGCAGCGCCGGCTCGAACGCCGCCGTCGTGTCGACGCGATCGCCGGCCCACCAGTCGTAGGCCCGCGCGAGCGCGGCGAAGTCGGGATTGCCGAGGTCGGAGCCCGAGACGCGGCCCGGGTACTCGCGCTCCTGGTGCATGCGGATCGTCCCGTAGCTGCCGTTGTCGACGACGATGCTGACGAGCGCGCCCGTGCCCTGCCCGGCGCCGTGCGCGATGGCGGTAGCGAGCTCCTGGCCGTTCATCAGGAAGTCGCCGTCGCCCGCCAGGTTGATCACCGTGCGGTGCGGCTCGAGCAGCGCCGCAGCGACGGCCGCCGGCAGCCCGTAGCCCATGGCCCCGGAGGTCGGCGCGAGCTGGCTCCTGCCCGCATGGCGCAGGCCCGCGTAGCGATGGAAGCGATGCAGCCAGCCGCTGAAGTTGCCGGCGCCGTTGGTGAAGATGGTGTCGACGGGCACGTTGGCATCGATCACGCGAACGACCTCGGCCATGTCGAGCGGCGCGACCGGCGTCGGTACCAGGTTGGCTTCATAGTCGGCGTG
>DATIDZ010000025.1:0-3221 GCA_035456045.1 Caldimonas sp. | reverse complement strand
TGACCATCATCGGCGGCCGAGGGCCGCGCGCTCTTCGCGCGGCGCCCGCGGATGCTTGGCAGGCGCGTTCATCGCGCCAGGTCCTTCAGGAACTCGCGGGCGCGCGAGCGCGCCTCGTGGTCGAGGGCGAGCAGCGACTCCAGCGAGTCGGCGACGCCCCGCGCGGGCGACAGGGATTCGACGGTGCGGCAATTCACCGTGTGAATCCGATCGAAGGAAACAGTTCCGGCGAGAAACGCGGCGACCGCCTCCTCGTTGGCGGCGTTGAGGACCGCCGTCGACCCCGGCGCGGCGCGCAGCGCCTCCCAGGCGAGCCCGAGGCCCGGGTAGAGGCGCAGGTCGGCCGGCTCGAAGGTGAGTGCCGCGAGCGCGCTCCAGTCGAGCGCCTGCGCGCCGGAAGCGATCCGGTCGGGGTAGCCGAGGCCATAGGCGATCGGCACGCGCATGTCGGGCGTGCCCAGCTGCGCGAGCACCGACTGGTCCCGGCAGACGACCATCGAGTGGATGATGCTCTGCGGGTGGATGACGACCTCGATGTGCTCGGGCGCAAGCCCGAACAGGAAGTGCGCCTCGATCACCTCGAGCGCCTTGTTCATCATCGTCGCCGAGTCGACCGAGATCTTGCGGCCCATGACCCAGTTCGGATGCGCGCACGCCTCGTCGGGCGTCACCGCCGCGAGCGTCGCCGGGTCGCGGCCGCGGAACGGGCCGCCCGAGGCGGTGAGAACGATGCGCGCGACGCGATCGGGCCAGGTCGAAGGATCGAGCGGCAGGCACTGGTGGATCGCCGAGTGCTCGCTGTCGATCGGCAGGAGCGTCGCGCCGCCGCTGGCCACGGTGCGGACGAAGAGCGCGCCGCCGACGACGAGCGCTTCCTTGTTGGCCAGGAGCAGCCGCTTGCCGGCCTGGGCGGCCGCGAGGCAAGGCGCGAGGCCGGCGGCGCCGACGATCGCCGCCATGACGGTGTCGGCCTCCGGGTGGGCGGCGAGCTCGCACAGCGCCCCGGCGCCGCTCATGACTTCGGTCGCGACGTTCGCGCCGTGCAACCGATCGGCGAGCGCTCGCGCTGCGTCGGCGCTCGCGACCGCCGCGTAGCGCGGCCGAAAGCGCACGCACTGGGCGAACAGCTCGTCGAGGCGACGTTGCGCCGTCAGCGCGAACACCTCGAAGCGATCGGGATGCGCGGCGACGACGTCGAGCGTCGCCGCGCCGACCGAGCCGGTCGCGCCGAGCACGCAGACGCGCTGACGAGGCGAGGTGCGTGTCGAGGACGTCGTCACAGCATCACCAGCGCGAGCGCGATCGGGAACACCGGCAGGAGCGCGTCGACGCGGTCGAGGATGCCGCCGTGGCCTGGCAGCAGCCTGCTGCTGTCCTTGGCGCCCGCGCTGCGCTTGACGAGCGATTCGAACAGGTCGCCGACGACGCTCATCGCGACCAGGAAGACGACGATGCCCGCCATGCCGACGAGCCCGAAGCGATTCGCGACGATCGAGTAGAAGCTTTCCGTGCCGAGCGAGCCGGCCGCATCGATCGCCAGCCAGGCCGCCGCCACGAGCAGCGCGCCGGCCATGCCGCTCCACACGCCGGCCCAGCTCTTGCCCGGGCTGATCGCCGGCGCGAGCTTGCGCTTGCCGAACGCCCGGCCGCCGAAATAGGCGAACACGTCGGCGCTCCACACCAGGAAGAACACCGAGAGGATGAAGTTGAGGCCGATCGTCTTGGCGTTGGCGAGCGCGAGCCAGGCGGTCCAGAGCGCCACCAGGCCGATCGCCCAGCGCAGTTCCTTGGGCGCGCGCGGCCAGCCGGCGACGCCGGCGCGCAGGACCCAGGTGCCGCCGAGCACCCAGGTCGCGAACGCGAGCCACCACGCGAGGCGCGGCGCGGTCGTCGCCCATCCCGCGTAGAGCGCCAGCGCGCAGGCCGCAGCGAGCGCAGCACCGAGCGGGATGGCGAGCGGGCCGGCGTCGTTGAGGCGAGCCCACTCCCAGCCGGCGAGCGCCATCGCCGCGAGCGTCAGCACGGCGAAGGGCCACGGCTGCTTCACGATCAGCGCGGGCAGCAGGACGGCGAGCAGCACCAGGGCGGTCAGGATGCGCTGCTTCAGCACGGGACGGGGCCTAGCTTCCGCTCGCGACCAGCTCGGCAGCGTCGGGGACGGCACCGAATCGTCGTTCTCGCCGCGCGTACTGGGCGAGCGCCGAATCGAGCTCCTCGGTCCCGAATTCCGGCCAGAGGCACTCGGTGAAGACGAGCTCCGAATACGCTGCCTGCCAGAGCAGGAAATTGCTGATGCGGACCTCGCCGCCGGTGCGGATGAAGAGGTCGGGGTCCGGCGCGTAGCTGAGCGCCATGTAGCTGTTGAGGGTCGCCTCGTCGAGGTCTTCGGGGCGGACCCCGGCGACCATCGCCTGCCGGCACGCCTGGACGATGTCCCAGCGGCCGCCGTAGTTGAAGGCCACCGACAGGTTGATGCGCGTGTTGTGGCGGGTGCTGTCCTCGGCGTGCTGCCAGGCCTGGCGCAGCTTGTCGGAGACCTGGCCGCGGTCGCCGACGATGCGGACGCGAACGCCGTCGCCGGCGAGCTTGGCGAGGTACTTCGAGACGGCGACGAGGACCAGGCCCATCAGGCCCGAGACCTCCTCGCTCGGCCGCTTCCAGTTCTCGGACGAGAACGCGAACACGGTCAGGTACTCGATGCCGCGGTCGGCGCACGCGTTGACCGTGCGCACGAGCGAGTCGACGCCCTGCTTGTGGCCGAAGAAGCGCGGCATGTGCCGCTTCTTCGCCCAGCGGCCGGTGCCGTCCATGACGATCGCGACATGGCGAGGCACGGTCGGCGCCGCGACGGGACGATCGGCCATCAGACCGCCATGATCTCGGCTTCCTTCGCCGAGATGAGCCGATCGATCTCGGCGATGACGCGGTCGGTGAGCTTCTGCAGTTCGTCGAGCGAGCGCCGCTCCTCGTCCTCGGAGATGGTCTTGTCCTTGGCCAGCCTTCGCGCATGCTCGTTCGCATCGCGGCGCAGGTTGCGCACGGCGATCTTCGACTCTTCGCCGGCGTGGCGCGCGACCTTCGTGAGCTCCTTGCGACGCTCTTCGGTCAGCGCCGGCATCGGCACGCGCAGCAGGTCGCCCTGCGCCGACGGGTTCAAACCGAGGTCCGACTCGCGGATCGCCTTCTCGATCTTCGCGCCCATGCCCTTTTCCCACGGCTGG
>DATIDZ010000024.1:0-5555 GCA_035456045.1 Caldimonas sp. | reverse complement strand
GCTTGATCTCCGCATCGCTCCACGCGCCGAGGCCCTGCTCGCGATGCGACGTGATGTTGCGCGAGACCGAGCCCGTCCAGCGCTCGGGAAGGCCCTTGACGAACGACGGCAGGAAGGGCCGGCCGCCGGCACCGAGCGCGCTGTCGAGCAGCAGCACGCCCTTGTCCTGCGGCGTGTGGCATTCGAGGCAGTGGCCGATCGTCGCGAGGTACGCACCGCGGCGCACCGGGTCGTTCATGTCTGCGGCGGCGAAGCCTCGATCGGCGAGCGCGAACGCCTCGCGCTCGACCGGCGCGCGATAGACCGGTGCCGGCAACGCATTGCGCACGGGCGGCACCGAGCGCAGGTAGACGACGACGGCGTCGAGGTCGCCCGGCAGGATCGCCTTGAAGAAGTTGGCCGCCATCGGCGCGGCCAGCGGCTTGCCGGCGAGCGGGCCGTGCGCTGGACGCTCGCCGTGGGTTATCGCGCGCTTGATCTCGGCATCGGTCCAGGCGCCGATCCCCGTCTCGCGGTCGGGGGTGATGTTGGCAGCAACGCCCGTGAAGGGCGGGATGTCGAAGCCGACGCCGCCCCCTGCGAGCTCCTTGCCGGCGATCGCGCGCCCCTCGGCGTCCTTCGGCGTGTGGCAATTGCCGCACGCGAGGATCGTCGTGACGAGGTAGCGGCCGCGCTCGAGCGGCGTGCCTTGCGCCGCCGCCGTCGTCGCGACGCACGCGAGCGCGACGACGATCAGGGAGGCGATCGAACCGAGGCGGGAAAGAAGCGATGCCATGGGACCTCTTCACGACGGCGAACGCCGCCGGCTGGCCGCGATGATGCGCACCGGCGTCCGGCGGTCAACCGGAAGATGCCCGCGCCCTACAGCGCCGGCTCGGTCTCCTGCAGCGCCTCGTAGAGGTTGGCGAAGGCCGCGTCCGGCTTGCCGCCCGCGCCGGCGAGCGTGGCCGCGACGCGCGCTGGCAGCGCGGCGAGCGCGGCCTCGGCGCTGTCCTTGCGCGCCACGGCGGCCGCCAGCAGGCAGGCGCTGCGCAGGGCGAGGTCGAGCGGCCCGTCGTTGTCGGCGAGCGGCTGCGCCGATTTCTTGATCGTGTCGGCGACGCCTTGCGGAAAGCCCAGACTCTCGACCCAGAGCGCGCCGACCGCGGGATGGTCGATGCCGAACGAGTCGAGCTCGACCGCGGCGAGCTCGGCGCCGCGCAGCACCGCGAAGCCGCTGAACATCGCGTTGGCGATGTCGGGGTAAGTCTGGCAGAGGATGAGGTGGCCGGTGGCGTGCAGGAGGCCGCACGTGTAGGCCTCCTCGGCGTCGGCCTGCAGGCGCGGGGCGAGCTTGTTGGCGGCGGTCGCCGCGATCAGGGCGTCGCGCCAGAAGACGCGCAGGTCGATGCCGGGAATCTCCTTGAACGACGACGACACGCCGCACGCGACGATGAGGCGGTTGAGCGCCTGGATGCCGATCAGCGCGACCGCGGCGTCGATCGACGCCATCGACCGCTGGCCGCCGAAGAACGCCGAGTTCGCGAGGCGCAGCACCTTGGCGCTCAGCACGGGGTCCTGCGCCAGCGCTTCGCCGACCTTGCGGGTGTCGACGTCGGGGTCGCGCAGCGCCGCGATGAGCTGCTGGACGACGCGCGGGATCGTCGGCAGCTCGACCTTGCCCGCGGCGATGTCGTTGATGAAGTTGGGCGTGCGGGGGTGGCTCGGCTGGTCGTTCGCGACGACGGGCCGGGTCGGCTCGAGCGTGTAGGCGGGCGTGTGGGCTTCGATCATGTCGCGTCTCTCTTCGGCAGCACGAGAGGAAGCCGAAAGTGTTGACGATGTGCCGGCCCTCGACACGCCGCCCGCTCGCGCGAATTGAGGCTTTCTCCGCGGTTTCGGCGCGCCAGCGCCGCTAAGATCGCCCCGTTCGCGCCGTGCCGGAGAACTTCGCCTGTGCTGATCAACTGCGTCGCCTACGAAGACGGCAACCGCCTCGCCGACTGCCCGATCGACGACATCAGCGAGTACGTCAAGCGACCGCGCTGCTTCGTCTGGGTCGCGCTCAAGGACGCGACGACGGAAGAGCTCGACAAGATGCAGATCGAGTTCGGCCTGCACGATCTCGCCGTCGAGGACGCGCATCACGGCCACCAGCGCCCGAAGATCGAGGAGTACGGCGACACGCTGTTCGCCGTCCTGCACACGGTCGAGCTCGGGCCGACCGACGACCTGGTCGTCGGCGAGGTCGACGTCTTCGTCGGCCCGAACTTCGTGCTCTCCGCACGCAACCGGACCCACCAGGGCTTTCTCGGCGTGCGCGAGCGCGCCGAGCGCGAGCCGCACCTCCTCGCGCACGGCTCGGCGTTCGTCTTCTATGCGCTGCTCGACGCCGTCGTCGACCGCTACTTTCCCGTCATCGACGCGCTCGAGACCGACCTCGAGTCGATCGAGGACCAGATCTTCGAGTCGCACCTCGGCCGCGCCAACATCGAACGGCTCTACGCGCTCAAGCGCAAGATCGGCATCGTCAAGCACGCGGTCGCGCCGCTGCAGGAAGCGGTCGCCAAGCTGATCAGCGGCCGCGTGCCGCAGGTGTGCGCCAACAACCGCGAGTACTTCCGCGACGTCTTCGACCACCTCTCGCGCATGAACGCGTCGCTCGACTCCCTGCGCGACACGATCGGCACGGCGATCCAGGTCAACCTCTCGACGGTGACGATCGAAGAAACCGAGATCACCAAGCGCCTCGCCGCGTGGGCCGGCATCTTCGCCGTCGCCACCGCGTTCGCCGGCATCTGGGGCATGAACTTCCAGAACATGCCCGAGCTCAAGCTCGCATGGGGCTACCCGGCCGCGCTGGCGATCATTGCCGTCGCCTGCACGTTCATGTGGTGGCGCTTCAGGCGCGCCAAGTGGCTCTAGGGCGCACCCGGTCCTGACGCTCGGCCGGCGCCCGGGAGGGTCGCCGCCGTCCGACCGGCGGCGCGGCGGCGGGATCGCGCTTTGCTACCTCGCTCCTATCTGCCCTGGCTTCGGCCCTCGCACGGGAGGCGGCTCCGTTCGCCTTTCGCGTCGGCCGCCGTCAGGTGGAAGGCCGGGCACGACCCGGCGCAGGTGGTAAGCCATGCAGCAAGACCGGGACGGCCACGGGGCCGGCCCGACAGACCGAGGCCGAGATGGACGCGCTGACCGAGATCCAACCCGCATCGCAAATCGAGGACGAGGACGTCTACGACCTGATCGTCGACTGCCAGTCCTTCATCGCCGAGATCATGGAGCGTCGGTTGCCGAAATCGGTCGAGCGCCAGGGCACGCTGCTCCTGGGCCGGCTCAACGCATCGCTCGACTGGCAGACGGTTCACTGAGCTGCATTGCCCTCCATCGGGGCGGCCACTGCGGGCCGGCCATACTTCGGCTTCTTCCCTTGTGCGGCCGCTGTGGCCTCGCCATGCTCCAGCTTCGTCCCTCGTGCGAACACTGCAACCGCGCCTTGCCGCCGGATGCAGTCGACGCGTGCATCTGCAGCTTCGAATGCACGTTCTGCGCGGAGTGCGTGAACGTCGTGCTTGGCAACGTCTGCCCGAATTGCGGCGGCGGCTTCGAGGCCCGACCGATCCGGCCGCGCCGCAACTGGCGCGGCGACAACGACCTCGCCCACCATCCGGCGAGCACGACGGTTCGCCATGCGCCGGTCGACCGCGATCGCCACCGGGAATTCGCGGCGCCGATCGAGGCGATCGCGCCGCGCGACCGCTGAGACCGGTCGAACGGGCTAGGCCGGCTGGAGCACGTGGATCGCGCGGTTCGCGGTCCACTCCCTGACCTTCGCAGCGTAGGCCTTCATGTGCGGCGCGACCGCGTGCGCCTGGAGCGCCTCCATCGACGCCCACTTCTCGACGACGACGAAGGTGTCGGCGCCGAAGCGCGCGAAGCCGGGGCCGCCGGCGCCGACGTCGACGACCGCGTCGTAGGCGAGACAGCCGTCTTCGGCGCGCACGGCGTCGACGTTGCCGCGCCACGCGTCGAGGATGCGGTCGCGCATGCCCGGCAGGGCGGTGATGATGGCAAGCACGTGGATCATCGCGAGGTCTCCTGAGGGCGACGGCCGACTGTACGGCGTGGCCATGCGCGAGCGAGAGCGCGATGCCCGCCGTAGCATGTGCCATGACCCCCGACCGGTCCGCCGACCTCGGCTTCGCGGCCGAGCACGATGCGCCGATCGCCTACCTGGCGCGCGTTCGCGAGTACTACCAGGCGCTCGGCTATGGCGCGCCGTACCAGTGGGCGCACTACGCCGACGC
This sequence comes from Caldimonas sp., assembly GCA_035456045.1. Classification (GTDB taxonomy): domain Bacteria; phylum Pseudomonadota; class Gammaproteobacteria; order Burkholderiales; family Burkholderiaceae_C; genus Schlegelella_A. The sequence continues at coordinate 1,272 of DATIDZ010000024.1, read as the reverse complement.
GCCGTACCGCCCGCTCGGCAAGCCGCTCTCGTCGAGCCGCGTCGCGCTGGTCACGACGGCGGCGCCGTACCAGGCCGACAAGGGCGACCAGGGACCCGGCGCGCCCTACAACGCCGCCGCCAAGTTCTTCTCCGTCTACTCGGGCGACGCGAGCCGCAACGATCACGACCTGCGCATCTCGCACGTCGCGATCGACCGCCAGCACACGACCGCCACCGACGCAGCGACCTGGTTCCCGCTCGCCGCGCTGCGCCGCGCCGAAGCCGCCGGCCGCGTCGGCGCGATCGCGCCGCGCTTCCACGGCGCGCCGACCAACCGCAGCCATCGCACGACGCTCGGGGTCGACGGCCCCGAGATCGTCGCGCGCTGCCGCGCCGACGGCGCCGACGCCGCGATCCTCGTCGCCAATTGCCCGGTCTGCCACCAGACGCTCGCGCTCGTCGCGCGCCTGCTCGAGGAGAGCGGCATCGCCAGCGTCGTCATGGGCTGCGCCAAGGACATCGTCGAGCACGTCGGCGTGCCGCGATTCGTGTTCTCCGACTTCCCGCTCGGCAACGCCGCCGGCCGGCCGCATGACGTCGCCTCGCAGGACGCGACCCTCGCGCTCGCGCTCGCGCTGCTCGAGGCGGCGCCGGCGGCGCGCACGACGGTGCAGTCGCCGCTGCGCTGGAGCGAGAGCGCCGAGTGGAAGCTCGACTACTGCAACGTCGCGCGTCTCGCGCCGGAGGAGATCGCGCGCCGACGCGCCGCGTTCGACGCCGGCAAGGCGCAGGCCAAGGCGCTGCGCGAGGGATCGGCGTGACGGCGCCGGGCCGTCCGGGTCGGCGTGCGGTCGACCGCCGGGCCGGCGTCGTCGCGCTGCTCGCGTCGATCGTCCCGCTCGGCTTGGCGAGCGCGGCGTCGGGGGACCCTCTCGAGTCGCCCGAATGCCGGCGCGCGCTGGCGGCGCTGAACGCGGAAGAGGCCGCGGTCGCCGAAACGCCGCGGGCCCGCGGCGGCATCGCCGCCGATGAGCGGCGGCGCATCGAGGCGAAGTTGGCGCCCGCACGCCGCCAGGCCGCGCGGGCTTGCCTGGCACGCCAGGCCGACCCGGCGACGCTGTCGTCGCAGCGGCTCGAGCGACAGCCGCCGGTCGCGACCGCGCCGCTGGCGGTCGCGCCGGCCTCGGCACCGACTGCTGCGCCGGCGACGACGCGCGCCGCACCGCCATCACCCCCGGCGGTGCAGGTCGAGCGGCCCTACGCGATCACCTCGTGCGATCCGGGCGGCTGC
>DATIDZ010000023.1:0-19033 GCA_035456045.1 Caldimonas sp. | reverse complement strand
CGTCGGTCGATGCGGGCGACGGCCGCCGCACGGCGATCGCCGATGCGACTCGTGACGGCGCGACCGGCCCGGCGGCAGACGCCCGCTTCCAGGCGGCGCTCGCCGAGACGTCTTTCGACGCCGCGGGTCCCGCGCGCGCCCATGAGCCCGCCATCGACCCGTCGACCGCATCGCTCGGTATCGCCGCGCCTGTGCGGCAGGGCGAGCCGGCGAGCGCAGCCGCTCCGTCGCAGGCGCTGGCGCTGCCGACCCCGATCGACGCGCCCGACTTCGCCACCGCGCTCGGCGTGCGCGTCAGCGTGCTCGTGCAGGACGGCGTGCAGCAGGCCGAGCTTCACCTGAACCCGGCCGAGACCGGTCCGGTCTCGATCCACATCACGCTCGACGGCAGCGCGGCGCGGGTCGACTTCGGCGCCGACGTCGCAGCGACGCGGGCGGCGATCGAGCGCGGCCTGCCCGAGCTGGCGAGCGCATTGCGCGATGCCGGCTTCACGCTCGCCGGCGGCGGCGTCTCGCAGCACGCGGGCGGGCGGGCGAGCGACGACGGCAGCGCACGCGCGTCCGCGCGCCCTCCAGCCGGCTCCGATGCGGCCGCGACCTCGATCGGCAACCGTTCACGGGCCGTCGCCCGCATCGTTCCTGCCGGCGGGATCGACCTCTACGCCTGAGCCCGGCCGGCGCGCCCGCACCGCGTCGTCTGGGCGACAAAAGCCTCGCTTATCGCCGCTTCTCGGGACGGGCCGCTTTCGATAATTTCCCTCGAAGGCCGGAGAGCTGCGCACCCCGCGCAGGCCTTGCCCCGAGGAGCTTCGATGTCTGCAGTGATGGCCGAACCCGCCGCCGTCGACGACGTGCCGGTGGCCCGGCGCCCGAAGAAAAAGCTCATCCTGATCGGCCTCGCGGCGCTCGCCCTCGTCGGGGCGCTCGGCGCCGGCACGGTCTTCTTCCTCAAGCAGCGCGCAGCGCACGCCGCGGCGGCAGCCGACGAGGACGGCGCGGCGACAGAGACCTCGACGCCGGCCGCGACCGGCGCTGGCAAGGGCGTTCCCTTCTACCTTCCGCTCGACCCCTTCATCGTCAACCTGGCCGACAAGGAGGCCGACCGCTACCTGCAGATCGGCATCACCTTCGAGCTCGACAGCAGCATGACCGGCGACCAGATCAAGGCGTACATGCCGGCGATCCGCAACGCCATCCTGATGATCCTCGCCAACAAGACCTCGAAAGACCTGCTCACCCGCGAGGGCAAGGAGCTGCTCGCGCAGGAGGTCCAGCGAGAGGCCGTGCGGCCGATGGGCATCGAGGTCGCCTCGCCCGAGCCGGTGACGACCGCGAGCGCGGCGTCGAGCGCCGAGACCGTGGCCTCAGCCGCCAAGCCGAAGCCGCACCGCCGCGCCGACACCCAGCGCAACCCGATCCAGCACGTTCACTTCTCGAGCTTCATCGTTCAATGAACGAGCAGATCCTCACGCAGGACGAAGTCGACGCGCTGCTGCAAGGCATCTCGGGCGAGAGCGATTCGCTCGCGCCCGAGGAGGCCGACGAAGGCGGGGTTCGCAGCTACGACCTCGTCAACCAGGACCGAATGGTCCGCGACCGGATGCCGGCGCTCGAGATCATCAACGAGCGCTTCGCCAGGAACATCCGCGCCGGCCTGTTCGGCTTCATCCGCAAGAGCCCCGAGGTCTCGATCGGGCCGATGCACGTCCACAAGTACAGCGCCTTCCTGCGCGAGATCGCCTCGCCGACGAACTTCAACATCGTCTCGGTGCGGCCGCTGCGCGGCCTCGGCCTCGTCGTCTGCGACCCGCCGCTCGTCTTCGCGGTGATCGACGCGCTCTTCGGCGGCGCCGGCAAGTACACGACACGCATCGAGGGGCGCGACTTCTCGGCCACCGAGCAGAAGGTCATCCGCCGCCTCGTCGACGTGGTCATGACCGACTACAAGCGGGCCTGGGAAGGCATCTACCAGCTCGAGCTCGACTACGTCCGCTCGGAGATGCAGCCGCAGTTCGCCAACATCGCCCAGCCCACCGAGATCGTCGTCTCGACCTCGTTCACGCTCGAGATCGGCGAGGCGAGCGGGACCATCCACATCTGCATTCCGTACGCGACCCTCGAGCCGATCCGCAGCGTCCTGTACTCGACGATGCACGGCGCCTCGAACGCGCCCGACCACCGCTGGATGAACCTGATGACGCAGCAGATCCAGGCCGCCGAGGTCGAGCTCGTCGCCGAGCTGGGGCAGGCGCCCGCGACGGTCGAGCAGCTTCTCGCGCTCAAGGCGGGCGACTTCATCGAGCTCGACCTGCAGCCGGCGATCCAGGCCAAGGTCGCCGGCGTGCCGGTGCTCGACTGCCACTACGGAACGTCGAACGGAAAGTACGCGCTCAAGGTCGATCAACTGCTGGCCGGCTCACGCGAAGGCTGGCTCGGAGAAAACAATGTCCACTGACAACCCCTCGGGCGCCCTGCCCGCCGACGACGCCGCCGCCGAATGGGCCGCGGCCGAGACGGCGACGGAAATCCACGAAGCCGCCGACCAGGTCTCGCCGGCGTCGTTCGCCAACTTCGCGCCGACCACCGGCTCGACCGCCGGCAACGACATCAACATGATCCTCGACATCCCGGTCCAGCTCACCGTCGAGCTGGGCCGGACGCGGATCCCGATCAAGAACATCCTGCAGCTCGCGCAGGGCTCGGTCGTCGAGCTCGAGGCGATGGCCGGCGAGCCGATGGACGTGCTCGTCAACGGCTACCTGATCGCGCAGGGCGAGGTCGTCGTCGTCAACGAGAAGTTCGGCATCCGCCTCACCGACATCGTGACGCCGAGCGAGCGCATGCGCAGACTCAGCCGCGGTTGATCTCTTCCCGTTCCCCGGAGCCGACATGCCCAGCGGCCTGAGCTCGTTGCTGTGGTTCTGCGCCATCGTCGCGGCGATCCCGGTGACGCTGTGGTTCCTCAAGCGAACGCCGCTCGGCGGCGGCGGCGGTGCCGGCGTGATGAGAAGCGTCGCGATGCTGCCGCTCTCGACCTCGCAGCGCATCGTCACGGTCGAGGTCGGCAGCGGCGACGAGCGGCGCTGGCTCGTCCTCGGCGTGACGCCCGGATCGATCACGACACTGCACACGATGGCGCCGCAGCCGGGCGCAGCGGCACCGGCCCCGGGCCAGGTGCACCCGGCGTTCGCCCAGATCCTCGGCCGCTTCCGTCGCGACGATGGAGGGGACACCGGTGCCCGCTGAACGCATCGCCCACGCCGAGCGACGCCGCGGCGACGCCGACCTCGACGAGCGCCTGCGCGGGGCCTCGCGCAGCCGCGTCGCCTGGCTCGCCTTCGTCGTGCTGGCGATCGTCGCGCTGTTCGTCGTCGCCTTGCCCGCGCAGGCGCAGACCGCGCCGGCAGCCGGCGGCGCGACGCTGCCGCTGATCGTCGGCCAGAGCGCCGGCAGCACGAGCTACTCGGTGCCGGTCCAGACGCTCCTCTTCTTCACCGCGCTCAGCTTCCTGCCCGCCGTGCTGCTGCTGATGACGAGCTTCACCCGCATCGTGATCGTGCTGAGCCTGCTGCGCCAGGCGCTCGGCACGCAGGCGGCGCCGCCGAACCAGGTCGTCATCGGCCTCAGCCTCTTCCTCACCTTCTTCGTGATGGGCCCGACGATCGACAAGGTCTACGCCGACGCGTACCAGCCGTACGCCGACAGCAGGATCGACTTCGCCGAGGCGCTCAAGCGCGGCGAGAGCCCGGTGCGCGGCTTCATGATGAAGCAGACGCGCCAGGCCGACGTGATGCTCTTCGCCAAGCTCGCCCGCATCGATCCTTCGGTGCCGACCGCCGACGTGCCGTTCAAGGTGCTCGTCCCCGCGTTCGTGACGAGCGAGCTGAAGAGCGCGTTCCAGATCGGCTTCCTCGTCTTCCTGCCGTTCTTGATCATCGACATGATCGTCGCGAGCGTGCTGATGTCGCTCGGCATGATGATGCTGTCGCCGGTGCTGATCGCGCTGCCGTTCAAGCTGATGCTGTTCGTGCTCGCCGACGGCTGGAACCTCCTCCTCGGCTCGCTCGCCGCCTCCTTCGTCACGTGACCCGGCCCCCATGGACTCCCAACAGGTCTTCACCCTCGGCCAGCAGAGCCTCTACATGCTGCTCATGATCTCGGCGCCGATCCTGCTCACGGTGCTCGCGGTCGGCCTGGTCGTCAGCATCTTCCAGGCGGCGACGCAGATCCACGAGGCGACGCTCTCGTTCGTGCCGAAGATCGTCGCCGCGGTCGCGGTGCTCGCGATCGCCGGGCCGTGGATGCTGACCTCGCTGGTCGAGTTCCTCCAGCGCACGCTGCAGTCGATCCCGACCGTCGTCGGCTAGGCCGCCATGCTCACGTTCACCGAGGCCGACGTCCTCGCCTGGGTGACGCCGATCCTCTGGCCGTTCCTGCGCGTCCTCGCCCTCTTCAGCACGCTGCCCGTGATCGCCCAGCGCAGCGTGCCGATGCGCCTGCGCATCGGCCTCGCCTTCCTGGTCGCCTTCTGCGCGCAGGCGTCGATCCCCGCGACGGCGCCGATCGCGCTCGACTCGGCGGCGGGCGCGACGGCGGTGCTGCAGCAGGTGCTGGTCGGCGTCTCGCTCGGCTTCTCGGTGCGGATCGTCTTCGCGGCGATCGAGTTCGCGGGCGAGGTGATCGGCTTACAGATGGGCCTCAACTTCGCCTCGTTCTTCAACCCGATGAGCGGCGGCGAGGAGACGGCCGTCAGCCGCTTCTTCGGCGTCTCGATCTCGTGGCTGTTCATCGTCAGCGGCGGCCACCTGCTCGTCATCGCCGCCGTCGTGCAGAGCTTCGGCGCCTTTCCGGTCAGCGGCGACCCGTTCGCCTTCCTGCGTGCCGTCGAGCCTCAGCGCTGGGGCGCCGAGATCTTCAGCCTGGGCCTGTGGATCGCGCTGCCGCTGGTGGCGATGCTGCTCTTCAGCAACCTCGTCCTCGGCGTCATCTCGCGCGTCGCGCAGCAGATGAACATCTTCGCGATCGGCTTTCCGATCACGCTCGGCGTCGGCCTCGTCGGCGTCATGCTCACGCTGCCGCTGATGGAGATGCCGTTCACGATGGCGCTCGAGCGGATGCTGGCGCAGTTCCAGTGACGGGCCTGGCGCGGAAGCGGGCGGTCAGGGACCACCGTCGCCGGCCATGCGTCCCCGCTGCGGTGATGACTCGCTTCCGATGAGTCGCGCGCGAGCTCGCGCGCGCGAGCTCAGTTCGCTTTCGACAGTTCCGACGGGCTGACGAGCTTCCACTTCTCGCCGACGCGGCAGAAGTTGAAGTCGTTGGTCGCCTTGCGCGTGCGCGCCTGGTTCGAGACGCGGATCTTCCGGCACGGCGCCTTCTTCCACTCGAAGGCGCTGAGGACCTTCACCTCGCCGCGGCTCTCGGTCTTGGGATTTTCCCAGCGGACGGCTTCGTCGACCGCAGCGTCCCGCAGGCCCTTGTCGATCGCTTCGCGCAAGAGCCGCCTGTCTTCGTCGTCGAACAGCTCCGACGGGGTGCCCTTCGTCGTACCGTAAAGCTGCGACTGCGCCAAGGCGGGAGCGGCCGCCGCGGCGAGACAAACGACCAGGATCGAACAGCGGATGGACATGGTGTGAACTCGCTCGATGACACGCGCCTCCGACAGGGTCTCCCTTGCCTTCGAGGCCCCCTGACGCGCCGTCAGCATACGCCCCCTGCCCCCGGGCGGGGTCTGGCGCTGGCGCTTCGGTCTCGGCCGCGACGCGTGCTGCCTGCTGCCTGCGAATGTCCTCAGGTCGCCCCGTGCCCGCGGGCGTGACGACTCGTTCGCTAGCTTGCCTCGAGGTGCTCGCCCTGCAGGAAGAGCAGCACCGCGGCCCAGGCGAGCGCAGCGCAGGCAACGAAGGCACCGAGGGCCTTCAGCGCCATGGCCCAGCCGCGCGCGCGGCCGAGCTGGCCGTAGCGATCGAACAGGAACACGAAATCATGAAAGCTGTCGTTGCCCGTCCCGCCACCGATCAGCGGCAGCACGGGGTCGGCGGCGTCGTAGGCGTACACCGATGCGTCCATCGCGCTCATGCCCATCCAGGCCAGGCCGATCGCGGCGCCGAAGTTGTCGCCGCGGCGGTGCAGCGCGACGGCGCAGACGAGCGGCATCAGCAGCTGGCCGAGCGTGCCGCCGGCGACGCGCAGCGCTTCCCCGAACGGCATGAACACGATGTGGCCGGCCTCGTGGAAGAGGATCACGGTGAGATGCAGCAGCGTCGGCGGCTCGGTCATCCGGCCGAGCAGCACGCTCGTCGCCCAGACGGCGATCGCGACGAGCAGCGCGAGCCGGCCGTACCACGCGCTGCGCGGCACCTCCCACGGGACGTCGAGGAGGCGTTCGCGCAGCGACGTGCGATCGTCGTCCGGATCGAAGCGGTCAGCCACGGCGTCGGCGCTCCGAGCGGCCGCCGAGCGTCGCGGCCTTCGACGATGCCGCCTTCCGCGGCCCTGACCGACTCGCGATCGCCGCGGGAACGTGCTGATTCGGACGGGCGGGCATCGGCATCGATCATCATGCGGGATCACGCCGCCGCAAGTGATGAACATGTGAGGTTCGCTTGACCGCGGTGTGAACAAGTCCCGCCACAGTCGTGCAAGCGCGTCTGCGCGCCGCCGGATCGCCTGGCGGGAGATCGCATGCTGTCTCGTCGGCGGCCTGCTGATGGGTGGAGCAGCCTGCTCGTGCCGGGAGGGAACGACGGCCTGATCCTGGTCGGCATGCCGCTGGCGTGGCCGTACGCGTGGCTCGCCTTCGCGACCATGTGCGCGACGATCGCGCTCGCGCGCATCGCCGGGCGCGCCCTGAACGCTCGCCCGGCGTCGACCCGAGCGCCCGCGCAGGGCGAGCGCTGCTCGCCGATCACCAGCGCGAGCCGCGACCGTAGCGCGAGTTGTCGTAACGGTCGTAACGATTCGGGATGCCGTCGCCGTCGCGATCCCAGCGCGGGTTGTAGACGCGGTCGTAGCGGTTCGGAATGCCGTCGCCGTCGCGGTCCCAGCGCGTCGGCTCGCGATACGAGCGCTCGTGACGGCCCCAGGCCTCGCCGTACGACGGCGCGACGAAGCCGGGCCGATACACGGGCGCCGGCGCCACCGCCCACGCCGGCGCGCCGATGGTGACGGAGAGCTGGACGTCGTCGCGGCCCCGAGCGTCGACCGATGCGGCAGCGAGGGCTCCGGCGAGTGCCACCGAGACGATGGCGATCTTTCTGGCGTTCATTTGCATCACTCCTTCAAGTCGCGGGCTGCGGAAGGGTCCGCAACGTTGCACGTGACCATTCAACGCGCCGGCGCGCCGACAAGTACCCCTTCGTGCGTCAACGCCTTGTAAAGAAGTCGGGCCGATTGCAGCCAAACTCCGCCGGCGTCGACTCCGTTCGGTGAACGAACGGGGGATGAACGCGCCGCAGGCTCCTTGCCTGTAGCGTGCGGCCTGTCCACCGCTTGTTCCCTGGTTTCGGAGTCTTCATGCAGCAACGATCCCCTGCCCTCGCGTCGCTGATCGCTGGCGCGCTCTTCATCCTGTCTGCGTCTGCCTGGTCGCAGTCGTCGACGTTCGCCGAGCCGCAGGCCCGCGTCGTTCGGGCCGCGCCCGGCCAGGCACTGGCCCGCGCCGCCCAGGCATCGCGTCGCGCCGCGGTGCAAGAGTCGCTTCGCAACCGCGGCGCGAGCGACGCCACGGCGGGATCGCTGGTCGAGGTCGACGGCGGCGTGTCGAAGTTCGATCGCACGCACGTGCGCCTGCAGCAGCAGGTCGCCGGCCAGGTCGTCTATGGCACGTCGGTCAAGGCGACGTTCAACGAGCGCGGCGAGCTCGTGCACCTGATCGAGAAGGTGGCACCCGTCCCGAGCACGGCGCCGACGCCTGCGTCGATCGACGAGCGCCAGGCGCTCGACGCTGCGATGGCGCTGGTCCACCCCGACGTCCGGGCCGGCTTCCAGCCGGGGCCGCGCGCCGGCCAGACGCTGCGCTTCCGCGGCGGCTCGTTCTTTCACGAAGACCCGTCGGTGACGCGAGTCCTCGTTCCGCAGCCCGACGGAAGCCTGGCGCAGGGCTTCCTCGTCGAGACCTGGACGCAGCGCGCCAACCTGCTCGATCACACGCTGGTCGGCGGCGACGGCACCGTGCTGGCGGTCGAGCGGCGAACCGCCAGCGACACCTACAACGTGTTCACCGTCGACCCGTCGAAGACGCCGCAGACGGCCGTCGCCGGGCCCGGCGCGGGCAACGTCGAGTCGCCGTCGGGCTGGCTCGGCAGCGGCGCGCAGACGACGATCAACATCAACGGCAACAATGCCAGCGCCTACCTCGACGTCGACTCCAACAACGTGCCCGATGCCGGCGGCTCGGCCGTGACCGTCGGCGACTTCCTCGCCGCCGCAGACCTCGGCCAGTCACCGAGCGGCACGACGAATCGCGCCGTGGCGGTGCAGAACCTCTTCTACCTCAACAACGTGATCCATGACGTGCTCTATCGCCATGGCTTCAACGAAGCGGCAGGCAACTTCCAGATCGACAACTTCGGCAAGGGAGGCGCCGGCGGCGACCCCGTCAACGCCGAAGCGCAGGATGGCGGCGGCACGGACAACGCCAATTTCGCGACCCCGAAGGACGGCGCACGGCCGCGCATGCAGATGTACCTGTGGACGGGCGCGGGCGCCACGCACGAGGTAGTCGTGGGCAGCACGCTCTACGCCGCGATGGGGGCCGAGTTCGGCCCCGCGCTCAGCACCACCGGCTTGAGCGGCCAGATCGTTCCCGCCGTCGATGGCGTCGGCACGATCGGCGACGGCTGCGAGGCGCTCACGACGAACGTCAGCGGCAAGATCGCCCTGGTCGATCGCGGCAACTGCGATTTCGTCGTCAAGGCCAAGAACGCGCAGACGGCCGGCGCCATCGCCTTGATCGTCGCCAACAACGCCGATACCGCCATCTTCACGATGGGCGGGACGACCAAGGTGAGGATCCCGGCGGTCATGGTGAGCCGGGCCGACGGCGCCGCGCTGCGGAGCAAGGCGCCGCCGGTGAACGGGACGATGCGCAGGAAGGCGATCCAGCCGCTGCAGATCGACGGCGACCTCGACTCCGACATCGTCTTCCACGAGTACGGCCACGGCCTCACCTGGCGGATGATCGGCGGCATGAGCGGGCCCCTCGCCGGCGCGATCGGCGAAGGCGCCAGCGATGTCGTCGCGTTCATGGTCAACGGCAACGACGTCATGGCCGAGTACGCCTTCAGCAACCCGAACGGGATCCGCCGCTATCCGTATGCCGGCTATCCGCTCACCTATGCCGACGTCAAGGGCGCCGAAGTCCACGACGACGGCGAGATCTACGCCGCGGCCATGTGGCGACTGCGCGAGCTCTGGGTCAAGAGCAAGCGGAGCAACGACGCGCTCTTCGACCACTTCGTCGACGGCATGAACTACACGCCGCCGACGCCGGCCTACGAGCAGATGCGCGACGGCATGCTCGACGCCATCGCCGCGACCGCCGGCAGCGATGCGATCGCGCGTTGCGCGCTCGTGTGGAAGGCGTTCGCGCAGTTCGGGATCGGCGACGGCGCGACGGGCGTCGTCTCGCGCCGGGGCGCGGTGTCGATCACGCCCTCGACCTCGACCCGCGCCGACTGCTCGCATTGACGGCGGCGTCGGCGATCTCCGCCGGCAGCCGGGCGAGCAGCCACCGGATCGCCAGCGGCACGACGATCAGGTCGTCGACGACGCCGACGACCGGCAGCACGTCGGGAATGAGGTCGATCGGCGACACGACGTAGAGGACGACCAGCGCGGTGCCGACCTTCAGCCAGGTCGGCGCCGCCGGATGGCGCACCGCGAACCAGAGCCGGCGCGCGTCGCCGCGCAGCACGGTCCAGAGGACGGTCAGTCGTTTCCACATGGGCGCACGCTCCTCGATGCCGGGGTGAATTCCCGATGTGGGGCCCGCGCGCCGCGCTGCAAGGGACAGTCGTCTGCAGCGCGCGACGACGAGCTCGACCGCGCACGCCGGCAAGCCATACTGCGGCGCAGGAGGAAGGCCGATGCGATCGTGGTGGATGCAGATGACCGACTCGGCGACGGCGCTCGAGCTGCGCGACAGCGCGAAGCCCGTCGCCGGACCCGACCAGTTGCTGGTGCGCCTGCACGCGGCCGCGCTCAACCGCGGCGAGTTCCTGCTCGTCCACGGCCTGCACGGCCAGCCCGGCAGCTGGAAGGCGATCGGCGGCGAAGGCGCCGGCGAGGTCGTCGCCGTCGGGCCCGAGGTCGCCGGGTTTCGCGTCGGCGACCGCGTCATGGGACGTTGCCCGGCCGCGTTCTCGGAGTACGCGCTGATGGACGCCGCCGAGGCGATGACGGTGCCGGCGAACCTCGCCTGGGAGCAGGCGGCGAGCATTCCGCTCGCCTTCCTCGTCGCCTTCGACATGCTCGTGCTGCAGGGCCGGCTCCGGCCCGGCGAATGGCTCCTGATCAACGGCGTCTCGTCGGGCGTCGGTGTCGCGTCGCTCCAGCTCGGGAAGGCGCTCGGCGCGCACGTCATCGGCACCTCCGGCTCGGCCGACAAGCTCGCGGCGCTCGCGCCGCTCGGCCTCGACGTGGCCCTGCGGACGCGCGCGCCCGATTTCGCGAAGGCCGTGCTGGCGGCAACGGCGCAACGCGGCGCCGACCTCGTCGTCAACACGGTCGGCGGCTCGGTGCTCGCCGAGGACGTTCGCGCGCTCGCCTTCGAAGGCCGGCTCGCGATCGTCGGCTACGTCGACGGCGCGATGCACGCCGACCTCGATCTCGGCGCCGTCCATGCGAAGCGCCTGACGCTGTTCGGCGTGTCGAACAAGCTGCGCAGCAAGACGCAGCGCGCCGCCGCGCTGCCGCGCTTCGTCGCCGAGGTCGTTCCGCTCTTCGCGTCGGGGCGCATCGCGCCGCGCATCGATCGGGTGGTCGATTTCGCCCGGCTCGAAGACGCCAAGGCCCTCATGGAAGAAGGCGCGCACGTCGGCAAGATCGTGCTGCGCATGCCGGGCGCATCCTGACGTTCGCTTGCACACGGAGAGCTTCGCGATGAAACGACACCTCCTCCCGGTCGCGCTCGCGCTCACGGTCGTCGCCGCTGCGGCCGGCGCGCAGACGGCACCCTATCCGAGCAAGCCGATCCGGCTCGTGATCGGCTTCGCGCCCGCGGGCGCCGCCGACTTCGTCGCGCGCTCGATGAGCGATGCGCTCGCCAAGGCGCTCGGCCAGCCCGTCGTCGTCGACAACAAGCCGGGCAACGGCTCGAGCATCGCCGCCGACATCGTCGCCAAGTCGGCGCCCGACGGCTACACGCTGCTGATCGCGAGCCCGAGCAGCATCTCCGTGAATCCGGCGCTCAATCCGAAGCTCTCCTATGCCCCGGAAGACCTGCTGCCCATCACGAAGATGACGACGTCGCCGCTCGTCCTCGCCGTCAATCCCGCGACCGGCATCCGCTCGCTGCCCGAGCTGATCGCGGCGGCGAAGAAGGATCCGGGCAAGCTCAACTACTCGAGCTCGGGCAACGGCTCGGCGCCTCACCTCGGCGCGGCCCTCTTCATGCAGCTCACCGACGCGCACATGACGCACGTGCCGTACCGCGGCGGCGCGCTGGCGATCCAGTCGGTGATCGCCGGGGACACGCAGCTGACGTTCGGAACGCCGCCGTCGGTATTGCCGCAGGCGAGCGGCGGCCGGCTGCGTGCGCTGGTGGTGAGCACGCGCGAGCGTTCGCCGCTCGTTCCCGACCTGCCGGGCATGAAGGAGGCGGGACTGCCCGAGTACCACCTCGAGTTCTGGTACGGCATGTTCGCGCCGGCCGGAACGCCGCCGGCGATCGTCAGGAAGATCTACGACGCGACGGTGACCGCGATGCAGCAGGCGCCGATCAAGGCAGCGCTCGCGCGCGAAGGGACGGAGGTGTCGCTGTCCGCATCGCCGGAGCAGTTCGCCTCGTTCCTGGTCGAGGACGGCAAGTTCTGGGTGCAGCTCGTCAGGACCGCGAAGGTCAAGATCGAGTGACGCGCCCGGCGATCCGGCTCAAGCCGCGCGGCGTTGGTGCCGGCGCGAGCGCACGGTCGCCGCGCTGACTAGTTTTCTTCGCCGTTCTTGACCGGCCGCTCGGTTCCCGTCTGCACGAGGGGCGGGGGCGCGACGGACGCCTGCTCAGGTGGAGTGAACGTTGGCGCGACTTCAGGGTCGGTCGGCGCCGGGTCGCCGCGCATGGAATCGAGCCGCGGCGCTGGCGCACCGGGCTTGACGAGGGACACGAAGCGGACCTCGCAGGCGCTGCCCGCGCACGCGATGGCGAAGTTGGCGACGTCGCCGAACACCGCTTGCCAGGCCTCGCGCGGCGACGTCGCGACGAGCGATCGAGTCAGCCTTAGCGCGCTGCCGGCGAAGATGCCGCTGCCGCCGACACGCGCCTTGGTCGCCTCGGCGAGCATCGCCAGGGCGGCGGCGGGCGATTCGCCATGCAGCTCGACGACGTAGCGCCCGCGCTCCTGGCGGACCCGGCTGACGGCGGGGGCGGCCGGGGCCTGCGCCGCGCCCCGCACCGCTTCTGCTTCGCGCGGAAAGGAGAACGACGCCGCGTAGGCCACGCCGCCGCCCGATGCCGCGGTGCTCGCGGCAGGGAGCCCGTTCAGTGCGACATAGAGAATGGCGAGGGCGACCGCCTCGAGCGGGATCGCGAGCAGCCACCAGCGCCACCGGCCGGGCTGCGTCAGCGACATCGCCTGCGCCTCGGCCGGCAGCGGCGCCGCCGCCATCGGCTCGTCGAGCACGTACTGCTTCATGTTCCCTTACTCGATCGCTCGCGATCTCGTCGTCAGGGCACGGCGACGTGCGACACGGCGCGGCCCGGCGAGTAGATGTCGTTGATGTTCCAGTGCCCCGCCGTCGGCACCGGCTCATTGAGCATGGCGACGTCGATCACGAACGGCTTGCCGGCACCGACGGCGCGCGTCAGCACCGTCTTGAACTCGTCGGCCGTCTTGATCTGCACGCCCTCGGCGCCGTAGGCGCGCGCGACCGCGGCGAAGTCGGGCGAGTACGGCTCGCCGTCCTTCCGGAAGACGCAACCGATCGTGGTGCCGTAGTGGGCCATCTGAAGACCGGCGATCGTGCCGTAGGCGAAGTTGTTCATGACCACCCAGATGACGGGGATGCCCATCTCGACCGCGGTCGCGAGCACCGAGGGGTTCTGGCCGAAGCCGCCGTCGCCGACGAGCGCCAGCACGACCTTGTCGGGGCAGGCGAGCTTGGCGCCGATCGCTGCCGGGGCGCCGAACCCCATCGTCGCGTAGCCGCCCGGCGTGAGGATCGAGCCCGGCGTGTAGATCGGGAACTGCTGGCCGACGCCGTTCTTGTTCCAGCCGACGTCGGTGGTGATGATGGCGTCGCGCGGCAGCACCTCGCGCACGGCGGCGAGGATGCGCTCGGGACGCATCGGGAAGGCGGCGCTCTTCACGTGCTCCTGGTTCGAGGCGACGAAGCCGCTGCGGTAGTCGGCGATCTCCTTCGTGAGCTTGTCGTTCGCACGTCCCTTCGGCACGAGCTTCCTGGCGACGCGATTCAGGACGACGAGCGCTTCCTTCAGGTCGGTGACGACGCCGATCTCGACCGGGAAATTGCGGCCGATCTCGTTCGAGTCGATGTCGATGTGGATCAGCTTGGTCGGCGGGATGCTGAACGTGAACTCGGTGTCCCACGAGCTGCAGTCGGCTTCGGCGAAGCGCGTGCCGAGGCCGATGATCCAGTCGGCCGACAGGCACTTGTCGTTGACGAACTTCGTGCCCCAGAAGCCGGTCATGCCGAGCGTCAGCGGGTGGTCGTCGGGCAGCACGCCCTTGCCCATGAGCGTGTGCGCGACCGGAATCGCGAGGTGGCTCGCGAATTCGCGCAGCTCGTCGGCGGCGCCGGCGAGGATGACGCCGCCGCCGGCGTAGATCAGCGGCGACTTGGCGTCGATCAGCGCGCGGACGATCTTCTCCGCGGTCGGCTCGTCAATCGACGGCTTGTGCAGCTTCCTGGTGTGCGACGCCAGCCGCTTGAAGAGCGAGGTGTCGACCTCCATCGAGAAGATGTCCATCGGCACCGAGACCAGCACCGGCCCCGGCCGGCCGCTCTCGGCGAGCTGGAAGGCCTTCTCGATGATCTCGGGGAAGAGATCGGGACGCTCGACGCGCCAGACGCGCTTGACGAACGGCCGGTAGATCTCCGACTGCGACGCATCGGCGTGCAGGTTCACCTCCTGGTGCGGGTGCTTGCCGTAGTAGTGGCTCGGGATGTCGCCGGCGATCACCACCATCGGGATCGAATCGAGCGCCGCGTTGGCGACGCCGGTCGAGGCGTTGGTCAGCCCCGGCCCGAGGTGCGACAGGACGACGGCCGTGGTGCGCTTGGCGCGCGCGTAGCCGTCGGCGATGTGCGCGGCGATCTGCTCGTGGCGCGTGTTGACGAAGGTGATCGACGAGCCCTGCAACGCGGCGAGGACGGCGATGTTGGTGTGGCCGCAGAGCCCGAACAGGTATTCGACGCCGCGGTCTTCGAGGTACTTGACGAGCTGGTGCGAGATCAGTTGCTTCATGGTCTGGCCTTCGGGTCGAGCGTGCGGGGCGCGGGCCCCGTGTAGCGATAGGGAATCTCGGGCGACATCGGTCCCTTGATGCGGCCGCCCTGCTGGGACTGCTCCCAGGCATGGGCGAGGATGCCGACCGAGCGCGAGAGGATGAAGAGGCCCCGGCCGAGCTCGGGCGCGAAGCCGAGCTCGGCGTAGATGACGGCGGTCGCGCCGTCGATGTTCATCGGGATCGGCCGGCCGCCCTTCTGCGCGGTCAGATGCCGCTCGATGCCTTCGGCGATGCGCGCGAAGCGGCCGCGGACGACGCCGGCCCGCTCCGCGTCGCGCACCAGCGCGAGCAGTCGCACCGCGCGCGGATCGACGCCGTGCCAGCGATGCCCGAAGCCCGGGATGATCTTGCCGTTCGCTGCGGAAAAGCGCTCGAGCTCCGCGGCGATCGTGTCGGCGCTGGCCTCGGCGTCACCGGCGGCCGCCGCGACCGCGGCGAGCAGCGCCATGCACTGCTGGCCGGCGCCGCCGTGGACGTCGTCGAGCGCGTTGATCGCCGACGCCATCGCGCCGTTCAGCGGCAGGCCGCAGGTGACCGCCATGCGCGCGATCGCGATCGACGGCGCATGCGGGCCGTGGTCGACCGCCGCGACCAGCGCCGCCTCCAGGAGCCGCGACTGCGCCGGCTCCGGCACGTCGCCGCGCAGCATCAGCCAGATCATGTCGGGGAAGCGCAGCGTGCCGATCAGCTCCTCGATCGGATAGCCGCGCACGGCGATCTTGCCCGGCTCGATGTCGATGATGCCGGTCGACCACCAGTCGCTCGCCTTCTCCAGGCGCTCTTCGGCGCTGAGCGTCGCCTTCGCCTTCATACGATGCCGGCCTCGCGCAGCGCGGCGATCTCCGCGCCGCTGTAGCCCGCGCCAGCGAGGACGTCGTCGGTGTGGCAGCCGAGCTCCGGCGGCGGCGCGGCGACGTCCGGGTCGCCGCCTGAGAGCTTGAAGCCGGAGCGCGCGACGGTGACCGCGCGGTCGATGCCGGGAACGTTGTCGAAGGTCTTCAGCAGCTCACGCTGCGCGACCTGCGGCAGCGACAGCGCCTGCGGCACGGTCAGCACGCAGCCCGCCGGGACGCCGATCTTGTTGAAGACCGATTGCCACTCCGCGCACGAGCGATTCCCGAGCGCGGCTTCGAGCTCGAGGGTCAGCGCGCCGCGATGCTGCTTGCGGCTCTCGCGCTCGGCGAAGCGCGGGTCGGTCGCGAGCTCGGGGCGGCCGACGGCCTCGACCAGCGCCTCGAACTGCTCCTGCTTGTTGGCGGCGATGTTGATCAGCCCGTCCTTGGCCCGGAACGCGCCGGACGGCGCCGCCGTGAAGTTGTCGTTGCCGTGCGGCCGCGGCTCGACGCCGGCGATCAGGTAGTTGGAGACGGCCCAGCCCATCGCCGTGAGCGCCGAATCGAGCATGGACACGTCGATGAACGCGCCTTCGCCCGACGCGTTGCGGCGCACGAGCGCGCTCGAGATCGCGAAGGCGGCGGTCATGCCGGCGAGCGTATCGGCGACCGGGTAGCCACTTCGCAAGGGCGCGCTTTCCGGCGTGCCGGTCACGCTCATCATTCCCGACAGGCCCTGGATGATCTGGTCGTAGGCCGGCGCCGTCTTCATCGGGCCCTCCTGGCCGAAGCCCGAGATCGCGCAGTAAACGAGGCGCGGATTCGTCGCGGCGAGGTCCTCGTACGCCAACCCGAGCCTGGCCATCACGCCCGGCCGGAAGTTCTCGACCAGCACGTCGGCCGACCCGACGAGGCGCTTGAGGACGGCCTTGCCCTCGGCCTTCTTGAGGTTCAGCGTGACCGACTTCTTGCCCGCGTTCTGCGCCAGGAACGATGCGCCCATCTGCCTGGCGTTGAGCGCCGGATCTGCGCCAAGCTGGCGCGCGAGGTCGCCGCCGTCGGGCACCTCGATCTTGACGACGTCGGCGCCGAGCAGCGCGAGCTGGTAGGCGCAGAACGGGCCCGCCAGCACATTGGTGAGGTCGAGGACGCGGATGCCCGCCAGCGCGCTGCTCATCGGTGCGTTCTCGTGGCGGACACGGCGGCGGCGATGTCAGCGCCGCACGAAGGGATTCGGGACCTCGAGATCGGAGGAAATCCAGACGCACTTGGTGTGCAGGTACTCCTTGATCGTTTCCGTGCCCGACTCGCGGCCGATGCCCGATTCCTTGTAGCCGCCGAAGGGCGACGTGAAGCTGGTCGCGCGGTAGTTGTTGACCCACACCGTGCCGGCCTGGAGCTTCTCGACCATCGTCATCGCGCGGCGCAGGTCGCGCGTCCACACGGCCGCGGCCAGGCCGTAGGCCGAGTCGTTGCCGATCGCGATGGCGTCGGCCTCGTCCTCGAACGGAATGACCGCGAGCACCGGCCCGAAGACTTCCTCCTGCGCGATCCGCATCCGGTTGTCGACGCCGGTGAAGATCGTCGGCTCGACGAAGAGGCCGGCGCCGAGGTCGGGGCGGCTCCTGCCGCCGAGGGCGCAGACGGCGCCTTCGGCCTTGGCGATCTCGATGTACGACAGGACCTTCTCGAACTGCGGGCGCGTCGCGACCGGCCCGATCTGCGTGCCGGCCTCGGTCGGGTCGCCGAGCTTGACGTCCTTCATGAAGTCGATCAGCTTGGCGACGAAGTCGTCGTGGATCGAGCGCTGGACGAGCAGCCGCGATCCGGCCTGGCAGCTCTGGCCCGTCGCCGCGAAGATGCCCGAGACGACGCCCTTGACCGCCTGCTCGAGGTCGGCGTCGTCGAAGACGATGTTGGGCGACTTGCCGCCGAGCTCGAGCGTCACGGTCTTGAAGTTGCGCGCGGCGAGCTCGTAGATCTTGCGGCCCGCCGCGGAGCCGCCGGTGAAGCCGATGTGCGCCACCGCCGGATGCGTGACGAGCGCTTCGCCGACCTCGGGCCCGAGGCCGGTGACGACGTTGACGACGCCGTTCGGGAAGCCCGCCTCGGCGAACAGCTTCGCGAGCTCGAGCATCGACGCCGACGTGAACTCCGACGGCTTGATGACCGCCGTGCAGCCGGCGGCGAGCGCCGGCGCGAGCTTCCAGCTCGTCAGCGTCAGCGGCGAGTTCCACGGCGTGATGATCGCGACGACGCCCTTCGGCTCGTAGCGCGTGTACGCGAACACGCCCTTCTTGTCGGTCGGGATGACGGCGCTCTGCACCTTGTCGGCGAGACCCGCGTAGTAGCGGAAATAGTCGCCCATGTAGCGGACCTGCGAGACCACCTCGACGGCGAGCTTGCCGTTGTCGCGCTGCTCGATCTCGGCGAGCCGCGGCGCGTTGGCGACGACGAGGTCGCCGAGGCGCCACAGCATGCGGCCGCGCTCGGACGGCGTCAGCGCCGGCCAGGCGCCGGCAGAGAAGGCGCGCTGGGCCGCGGCGACCGCGGCCTCGGCATCGGCGCGATTGCCGCGCGCGATCTCGGCCCAGACCTTCCCCGTGAACGGGTTCTCGGTGGGAAGGAATTCCCCGGAGGACGGCGCGACGTCGGCTCCGTCAATGTAATGGTCGTACCTGATCATCGCCTCGGCGCTTTCAAGCGGCTTCGCGGAACCGCGCAGCAGTCGCTTCCGACACGGCTCGCGCCGTTCCGTTCAGCATAACGCGATTCTAATTCCAGCGGCACGATCGACTCTAGGTAGAGGTCCTAGGTCCCCAGTCGGAGTTGGGAATCGGCTACCCTTCACCCTGGAGCGACAGGGTTGCGGAGCACATGGATGGCTGACGAAGGCGGCGTTGCGGCAGTGGATCGGGCCCTCTCGATCCTCGACGCGCTCACGGATGAAAAGGTCTCCCTGGCCGACCTGTCGAAGCGGACCGACCTTTACAAGAGCACGGTCCTGCGCCTGCTCAAGTCGCTCGAGAAGTTCGGCTACGTGCTGCGCACCGCCGACGGCTCGTATCGACTCGGCTCGAAGGTGCTCCACCTCGGCGCGCTCTACCAGCGCCACTTCCGCACCTCCGAGATCGTGCCGCCGGTGCTCGAGCGCATCGGCGCCGAGCTTCACGAGGGCGCGTCGTTCTACGTCTGCGAGGAAGACAAGCGGGTGTGCCTGCATCGCGTCGAGACGACGCGCGCGGTGCGCGACTCGGTCCAGGTCGGCGACCGCCTCTCGCTCACCGTCGGCGCTGCCGGCCACGTCCTGCGCGCGTTCAGCGGCGCTCGCGGCGAGCGCTTCGACGAGATCCGCCAGCGCATGTACGCCGCGTCGTTCGGCGAGCGCGATTCCGAGACCGCGGCCATGGCCGCGCCGGTCCTCGGCCCGGGCAACCGGCTGGTCGGCGCGCTGAGCGTCTCGGGGCCGCGCTACCGCATCGAGGCGGCGGGCGAGGCACGCATCGTGCCGGT
>DATIDZ010000022.1:0-4201 GCA_035456045.1 Caldimonas sp. | reverse complement strand
TTCGTCTCGTTGGCCGCGAGCCGCCCCTGCAGCTCGGCGCCGCCCGGGCCACCGAGCGCGATCCCGCCGATGCGCGGCGTGCCGACGACGATGATGCGGTCAGGAGGCGCGAGCGTGACCCGAGGCTCAGCGAGCCAACGGCCGAGGAATTCGGCGAGGTCGGCGCCTTTCAGCTGCAGCTCGACGCGGGCGGCCGCGACCGCCGTCAGCGACTTCGCCGCACGGTCGACGACGACGCCCTGCAGGTCGAGCTCGAGCCGGTCGAGCACCGGCGCGCCCGCGCGAGCGATCCGCCGGCCGACGAAGCCGACGCGCTCGAAGAGGCTGCCGTCGACGCTGGCGCCGGAGACGCGAACGTCGTACGACGCGGCCGGACCGACGACGCGCACCAGCGCTTCGCGCAGCGCCGCCTCGGCGCGCGCGTCGAGGTAGGTCGAGCACGCGGTGGTCGCCAGCACGGCGGCGACGGCGAAGCAGCGGGCGGCGGCAGACGAGAACATCGAGACGGCGAACGCCGGGAAAAGGGACGCTGCCGATGGGGCAGACGACGTGCCGTCGCGGCGCCACCCCTCGGATGGATCGACAATCCACCGCATGAACGCCGACCTGCACTGTCACTCCACCGTCTCCGACGGCACGCTCGAGCCCGAGGCGCTGGCGGCGCGCGCGAGGGCGAACGGCGTGGAGCTCTGGGCGCTGACCGACCACGACGAGCTCGGCGGCCAGCGCCGGGCGCAGGAGGCCGCCCGCAACGCCGGCCTGCCTTACCTCAGCGGCGTCGAGATCTCGGTCACCTTCCTCGACAAGACCGTCCACATCGTCGGCCTCGGCATCGACAGCGACGACGAGGCGCTGCGCCGCGGGCTCGCGGCGACGCGAGGCGGCCGCGAAGCGCGCGCCCGCGAGATGGCCGACGAGCTCGCCAAGGTCGGCATCCCCGACACCTTCGAAGGGGCGCTCCGCTACGTCGGCAACGCCGACCTGATCTCGCGCACCCACTTCGCGCGCCATCTGGTCGACAGCGGCGTCTGCGCCGACACGCAGGAGGTCTTTCGCCGCTTCCTCGTCGAAGGCAAGCCGGGCTTCGTGCCGCATCGCTGGGCGACGCTCAGGAATGCGGTGACGTGGATCGGCGACGCGGGCGGGCTGGCGGTCGTCGCGCACCCGGCGCGCTACAGGTTCTCGCCGACCGAGGAGTACGCGCTCTTCACCGAGTTCAAGGGCCACGGCGGACGCGGCGTCGAGGTCGTGACCGGCAGCCACACCGCCGCCGAGGCGGAACGCTACGCGGCGACCGCGCGCGAGTTCGACCTGCTCGCCTCGCGCGGCAGCGATTTCCACAGCCCCGACGAAAGCCGCGTCGACCTCGGCGGCCTGCCGTCGCTGCCGGCGTCGCTCAAGCCCGTCTGGGACGCGCTCGGCGACCGAATCCACGGGCCGGCCTAGGACCGCGCGGGCGCCGACAATCGGCGCATGGCCCAGTACTTCGAGGTTCACCCGCTCAACCCGCAGCCGCGCCTGCTCAAGCAGGCCGCGCAGATCCTGCAGACCGGCGGCGTCGCCGCGATCCCCACGGATTCGAGCTACGCGCTCGCCTGCCATCTCGACGACAAGGCCGCCGCCGAGCAGCTGCGCCGCCTGCGCCAGGTCGACGAGCGGCATCACCTGACGCTGCTCTGCCGCGATCTGTCCGAGCTGGCGAGCTATGCGCGCGTCGACAACCGCCAGTACCGCCTCCTGAAGATGGCGACGCCGGGTCCGTTCACCTTCATCCTCGAAGCGACCAAGGAAGTTCCGCGCCGAGTCTCTCATCCCTCGCGGCGCACGATCGGCCTGCGCGTCCCGGACCATCCCGTCACGAGCGCGTTGCTCGACCTGCTCGGCCAGCCGCTGATCGCGACGACGCTGATCCCGCCGGGCGCGAGCGAGCCGATGAACGACCCCGCGCAGATCCGCGAGCGCTTCGAGAAGTCCGTGCAGGCGATCGTCGACGCCGGCGCGTGCCCCATGCAGCCGACGACGGTGATCGACCTCAGCGGCGACCCGCCGGTGGTGGTCCGCCTCGGCCGCGGCGACCCGGCACTGCTCGGGCTGACGGTCGAGGCCGACGCCTGACCGCTCGTCCGGAGAACGTCCGGCTTCGCTTGACCTTGCGCGCTTCTGCTACTAGAGTGATATCACTTTGACATCGCCGGCGCCGCCGGCGCGGCGTCGATCCTCAGGAGCGTGTCATGGCCATCAAGTCGGCAGAAGAGCGGCCCGCGGCGACGAGCAGCGGCTTCGTCTACATCACGGTCGGGCTGCTCGGCCTGCTGTTCGCGGGCGGGCTGTTCGCGACGCGGCCGATGGGGCCGACGCTGGCCGTCGTCATCGCCGCGGTCCTGCTCGCGCTCTGGTGCCTCGCCGGCCTCTACATGCTGCAGCCGAACCAGGCGGCGCTGCTGCTGCTCTTCGGCAACTACCGGGGCACCGATCGCAACGGGGGCCTGCGCTGGGCCAATCCGTTCTACAGCAAGACTAAGATCTCGGTGCGGGCCCACAACTTCAACAGCGAGAAGCTGAAGGTGAACGACCTGCGCGGCAATCCGATCGAGATCGCCGCGCCGGTCGTCTGGCGCGTCGACGACCCGGCGCGGGCGAGCTTCGACGTCGAGAACTACGAGGCCTACGTGCTGACGCAGGCCGAGTCGGCGCTGCGCCACCTCGCGCTCAGCTACGCCTACGACAACCTCGAGGATCCCGGCTCGACGAGCAAGACCGAGGTGACCCTGCGCTCCGGCACCGAAGAGGTGTCGAGCGCCCTCCTGGCCGAGCTGCAGCAGCGCTTCGACCAGGCGGGGCTCGTCGTCGTCGACGCCAAGCTCACCCACCTCGCCTACGCGCCCGAGATCGCCGGCACGATGCTGCGCCGCCAGCAGGCCGAGGCAGTGATCGCGGCGCGCACGAAGATCGTCCAGGGCGCCGTCGGCATGGTCGAGCTCGCGCTGAACGGCCTCGCCGAGCGCGGCCTCATGCAGCTCGACGACGAGCGACGCGCGGCGATGGTGAGCAATCTTCTCGTCGTGCTCTGCTCGGACCACGACGCGACGCCGGTGATCAACACGGGAACCCTCTACAACTGAGCGCCGGCCCTCGGGCGCAAGCGCGACCGCCGATGGCGAGTCCCGACAAGAAGTCGTTCCTGCTGCGCATCGATCCTGTCCTCTGGGCCGAGATCGAGCGGCTCGCGGCGGCCGAGCTGCGCAGCACGAACGCGCAGGTCGAGTACCTGCTGCGCTCCGCCCTCGCCTCGCGCCTGGGCGGCGCCTCCCATGGCGGGCCGCAGGCGAGGAGCGATGCCACCAAGCGCCGGCGCTGAACGCGTCGGCGCGAATCGCGCCGGATAGCATCGCCGCGCGAGAAGCGATGGCCGAGATCTTCCTTTCCTACCGGCGCGACGACAGCACGAGCGCGACCGGACGGCTCGCCGATGCGCTCGAGGCGCACTTCGGCGACGACCGCGTCTTTCGCGACCGCGAGATCAGCGCCGGCGAGAACTTCGTCGAGGCGATCCGGCGCTCGGTGGAATCCTCGACGGTCGTCCTCGTGGTGATCGGCCGCCGCTGGCTCGGCGCGCTCGACGCGGCGGGGCGGCGCCGCCTCGACGACCCCGCCGACTTCGTCCGCCTCGAGATCGAGCTCGCGCTCGCTGCGCGCGTCGCGGTGGTGCCGGTGCTCGTCGAAGGCGCGACCATGCCTTCGGCGGCGGACCTGCCGCCGTCGCTGGCCGCGTTCTCGCGCTGCCAGGCCGTCGAGCTGTCGGATACGCGCTGGCGCTACGACGCCGACCGGCTGATCGAGATGCTGCAGGCGCGCTTCGCCATCGAGTCCGATCGTGCGCCGCTCGACGGAAGCGGTGCCGAGGTCTCCGCGATCACGCGTTGGGGCGTCGACCTGATCGACCTGGCGCGCCACCCGCAACGCCTGATCGCGCGGCGCCAGACGGGTCGCGCCGGCGACCACGTGCGCGCCTTCGCCTTCCTGTGCGCCGCCATCCTGATGGGCCACCTCGTGCTGCTGACGGGATTCGATGTCGAGCTCATCGCCAAGGGCTCGATCGCCCAGAAGGCGCTGGGCGTCGCGAGCTGGATGCTGACCGGCCTGATGGTGGTCCTCTTCGTTGCCGGCCTGCTCGCCGCCGTGCTCGCACTGGCCTGGCGGC
>DATIDZ010000021.1:0-2247 GCA_035456045.1 Caldimonas sp. | reverse complement strand
GCCACGCGTGGCGCGGGGGGAAGCGCCATGAGCGGGACGCCCTTGCTGAAGGTCGCGGGGCTCGGCAAGTCCTTCGGCGGCGTGCGCGCCGTCGACGGCATCGACTTCGACCTCGGCGCCGGCGAGCTGCTGGCCCTGATCGGCCCGAACGGCGCCGGCAAGTCGACGACCTTCAACCTGCTCAACGGCCAGCTGCGCGCCGACGCCGGCAGCGCGAAGCTCGACGGCGCCGAGCTCGTCGGCCGCTCGCCGCGCGCGATCTTCCGCCTCGGCGTCGGCCGCACGTTCCAGATCGCCGAGACCTTCGCCTCGCTGACGGTTCGCGAGAACGTGCAGCTCGCGCTGCTCTCGCACGAGCGCCGAGTCCTCGCCTTCTGGCGCCCGGCACGCACGCAGTACGCGGGCGAGGCCGATGCGCTGCTCGCCAGCGTCGGCATGCAAGCGCAGGCCGAGCGGGCGATGAGCGTGCTGGCGTACGGCGACGTCAAGCGCGTCGAGCTCGCGATCGCGCTCGCCC
This sequence comes from Caldimonas sp., assembly GCA_035456045.1. Classification (GTDB taxonomy): domain Bacteria; phylum Pseudomonadota; class Gammaproteobacteria; order Burkholderiales; family Burkholderiaceae_C; genus Schlegelella_A. Next base: position 1,730 of record DATIDZ010000021.1, on the reverse strand, counting down.
ACCGGCCGCGCCTGCTGCTGATGGACGAGCCGACCGCCGGCATGGGTCCGCGCGAGCGCAACGACCTGATGGCGCTGTCGCGCCGCCTCGCCCACGAGCAGGCGATCGGCGTGCTCTTCACCGAGCACAGCATGGACGTCGTCTTCGCCCATGCCGACCGCATCATCGTGCTCGCGCGCGGCGAGCTGATCGCCGAAGGCGCGCCGGCGGCGGTGCGCGACGACGCGCGCGTGCGCGAGGTCTACTTCGGCGGCGGCACGACATTCGCGACGCCGGCCGCGGAGAAGAGCAGTGCTTGACGTGCAGTCGCTCGAGGCCTGGTACGGCCAGGCGCAGGTGCTCTTCAGCGTCTCGCTCGGCGTCCGCGCCGGCGAGTGCGTCGCGCTCGTCGGCCGCAACGGCGCCGGCAAGTCGACGACGATGAAGGCGATCATGGGGCTGATGCCGCGCCGGCGTGGGCGCGTCGTCTTTCGCGGCAGCGACGTGTCGACGCTGCCGTCGTACCGCATCAGCCGCCTGGGACTCGGCTGGGTGCCCGAGGACCGGCGCATCTTCACCGACCTCAGCGTGCGCGAGAACCTCGCCGTCGCGCGCCAGCCGCCGCGCGACGGCGCGCCGACCTGGACCGAGGAGCAGCTCTATGCGCTCTTCCCGAACCTCGCCGCGATGCCCGACCGGCCGGGCGGCCGCATGAGCGGCGGCGAGCAGCAGATGCTCACGGTGGCGCGCACCCTGATGGGCAACCCGTACCTCGTCCTCCTCGACGAGCCGTCGGAAGGCGTCGCGCCGCTGATCGTCGAGGAGATGGCGAACATGATCGTCGCGCTGAAGAAGGCCGGCGTGTCGGTCCTGCTCTCGGAGCAGAACCTGCACTTCGCGCGCCTCGTCGCCGATCGCGCCGTCGTGCTCGAGAAGGGCGAGGTCAAGTTCGTCGGCGAGATGGACGCGCTGATGAGCGACGAAATGCTCCTGCGCACCCACCTGAGCGTCTGATGGCCGCGGTGCCCCCACGCTCACGTCGTTCGCTGCCTCCCGCGGGGGCGCCGCCGGGCCCGGCATGAACGGGACCCGACGCATCGCCGGCATCGACGTCGGCGGCACCTTCACCGACCTCATCGTCGTCGACGACGCGAGCGGCGAAGTGCGCATCGCCAAGGTGCCGACAACGGTCGAGAACCAGGCGTTCGGCGTTCTCGCCGCGCTCGCCGCCGCCGGCGTCGACCCGGCATCGCTCGACGCGATCGTGCACGGCACGACGACGACGACCAACGCGATGCTCGAGAGGAAGATCGCCACCGTCGGCCTGATCACGACGAAGGGGTTCCGCGACGTCCTCGAGCTCGGCCGGCGCACGCGGCCGACGCCGTACGGGCTGAAGGGCCGCTTCGTCCCGCTCATCGAGCGGCACCGCCGCCTCGAGGTCGACGAGCGCATCGACGCCGACGGCCGCGTCCTCGTTCCGCTCGACGAGGCCGCGGTCGCCGCGGCGGCCGACCGGCTGCTCGAGCTCGGCGCGGAAAGCGTCGTCGTCCACTTCCTGCACAGTTACCTCAACCCGGTGCACGAGGCGCGCGCCGCCGAGATCGTGCGCGCCCGCTGGCCGAACCGCCACGTGACCGCAGGCCACACCGTCGTCGCCGAGCAGCGCGAGTACGAGCGGGGCACGACGGCGGCGGTCAACGCCGCGATCCAGCCGGTGCTGCACCGCTACATCGAGCGCCTGCAGCGCG
>DATIDZ010000020.1:0-12054 GCA_035456045.1 Caldimonas sp. | reverse complement strand
CCTCGCGCCGGCCGCGCTCGTCGACGAGGACGATCGCGCCGCTGTCGACGACCGGCGCGAGCGCCGCCGCGTCGCGGCGCCAGAGCCGGACGTCGTGCCCCGCCTCGGCGAGGTCGGCGGCGGCGGCGTAGCAGCCGTGGCCGCCGCCGAGAACGGCGATCTTCATGGGCGGGCGGTGCGGTGCGCTCTCATGCGGTCGAGGCTACACCGACATCACCGCTTGCCAAACGTCGCCACCGCCGCTAGAGTGCTTTACTCGTCAACTATTGAGGCCTGATGTGAAGATCGTCTGCATCGGCGGCGGCCCGTCGGGACTCTATTTCGCGCTGCTGATGAGGCAGCAGGATCCGTCGCACGAGATCGTCGTCGTCGAGCGCAACAAGCCGTACGACACCTTCGGCTGGGGCGTCGTCTTCTCCGACCAGACGCTCGGCAACCTGCAGTCGGCCGACCCGAAGAGCGCGGCGCAGATTCTCGACGCCTTCAACCACTGGGACGACATCGAGGTCAACATCCGCGGCGCGCGGTTCGTGTCGGGCGGCCACGGCTTCTGCGGCATCGGCAGGAAGCGCCTGCTCAACATCCTGCAGGCCCGGTGCGAGGAAGTCGGCGTCCGGCTGGTGTTCGAGTCCGACGTGAAGTCGGCCACCGAGTACGCCGATGCCGACCTGGTCATCGCCAGCGACGGCCTCAACAGCCGCGTTCGCAGCGAATACGCCGACACGTACAAGCCCGACATCGACATGCGCCGCAACCGCTTCGTCTGGCTCGGCACGACGCGGCTCTTCGAGGCGTTCACGTTCGACTTCCAGGAGACGCCCCACGGCTGGTTCCAGGCGCACGCGTACCGGTTCGATGCGACCCACTCGACCTTCATCGTCGAGACGCCGGAGGAGGTGTGGAAGAAGGCCGGCCTGGAGCGCATGGAGAAGGAAGAGGCGATCGCGTTCTGCGAGAAGCTCTTCGCCGAGACCCTGCACGGGCACCCGCTGCTCTCGAACGCGGCGCACCTGCGCGGCTCGACGCAGTGGATCAGGTTCCCGCGCGTCGTCTGCGAGCGCTGGGTGCACTGGCTCGACCACCGCGGCGGCGGCCGGGGCTACGGCGCCGGCACGCCGGTCGTGCTGATGGGCGACGCCGCGCACACCGCGCACTTCTCGATCGGCTCGGGGACCAAGCTCGCGCTCGAGGACGCGATCGAGCTGGCGCGCTCGATTGGCGCGCACCCGCGCGACCTGCCAGCGGCGTTGCTTCACTACGAGGAGCTGCGCAGCGTCGAGGTGCTCAAGATCCAGAACGCGGCGCGCAACTCGACCGAATGGTTCGAGCACGTCGACCGCTACGTCAACCTGCCGCCCGAGCAGTTCGCCTACTCGCTGCTGACGCGCAGCCAGCGCATCAGCCACGAGAACCTGCGCCTGCGCGACAAGGAGTACGTCGAGGAGTACGAGGACTGGATCGCCATCCGCGCCGGCCTGCCGCGCGAGTCGATGCGCCATCCGGTGCCGCCGATGCTGACGCCGTTCACCCTGCGCGGCGTGACGCTGCCCAACCGCGTCGTCGTCTCGCCGATGGCGCAGTACTCGTGCGTCGACGGCGTTCCCGGCGACTACCACCTCGTCCACCTCGGCGCGCGCGCGATGGGCGGCGCCGGCATGGTCGTCGCCGAGATGACGTGCCCCGCGCCCGACGCGCGCATCACGCCCGCGTGCCCGGGCCTCTGGAACGAGGCGCAGCGCGACGGCTGGAAGCGCATCGTCGACTTCGTCCACGCCAACACGCCGGCGAAGATCGCGATGCAGCTCGGTCACGCCGGCGCGAAGGGATCGACGCGCGTGCCGTGGGAAGGCGAGGACCAGCCGCTCGCCGACGGCAATTGGCCGCTCGTCTCGGCGTCGCCGCAGCAGTACCTCGACGGCGTCAGCGACTGGTCGCGCGCCATGACGCGCGCCGACATGGACCGCGTCACCGGCGAGTTCGTCCGCGCCACCGAGTACGCTGCCGAGGCCGGCTTCGACTGGCTCGAGCTGCACTGCGCGCACGGCTACCTGCTGTCGTCGTTCATCTCGCCGCTCACCAACCAGCGCACCGACTGGTATGGGGGCTCGCTCGAGAACAGGCTGCGCTACCCGCTCGAGGTCTTCGCGGCGGTGCGCAAGGTCTGGCCCGAGCGGCTGCCGATCTCGGTGCGCATCTCGGCGCACGACTGGGTCGCCGGCGGCATCACCCCCGACGACGCGGTCGAGATCGCGCGCATCTTCAAGGCCGCGGGCGTCGACATGATCGACTGCTCGTCGGGCCAGGTCAGCAAGAAGCAGCAGCCGGTGTACGGGCGCATGTACCAGACGCCGTTCGCCGACCGGATCCGCAACGAAGCCGGCATCCCCACGATCGCCGTCGGCGCGATCTCCGAAGCCGACCACGTCAACAGCATCATCGCCGCCGGTCGCGCCGACCTGTGCGCGGTCGCGCGGCCGCACCTCGCCAATCCGGCCTGGACGCTGCTCGAGGCGGCCAAGATCGGCGTCACCGACGTGCCGTGGCCGAAGCAGTACCGCTCGGCCAAGGCGCAGCTCGAGCGCAACCTCGAGCGCGAGAAGTCGATGGCGGCGCAGGCCGGCGGCCTGTCGCCCCTCGAGGCGGCCAACCGCGCTCTCGGGGTCTGACGCGTGATGAAGAACGATCCCTCCCACGCCGTCCTGCGCGAGGCCGACGGCCTCGGCGCCGAGGCGCGCGCGGGCCGGGGCCACCACGCCGTGCTGCGGCTCTGGCTGCGCCTGCTCGCGAGCACGACGCAGATCGAGAACGAGGTGCGGCGCCGCCTGCGCGAGCGCTTCGGCATCTCGCTGGCGCGCTTCGACTACATGGCGCAGCTCGACCGCGCGCCCGACGGCCTGAAGATGAGCGAGCTGTCGCGCCTGCTGATGGTGACCGGCGGCAACGTCACCGGCCTCACCGACGAGCTCGCGCGCGACGGCCTCGTCAGCCGCGAGGCGAGCCCGGGCGACCGCCGCGCCTGGATCGTGCGCCTGACGCCGAAGGGGAGGAGCACGTTCGCGGCGATGGCCGAGGAGCACGAGCGCTGGATCCGCGAGCTCTTCTCCGGCTTCGACGCCGACGCCGTCGCCGCCCTCCACGCGCAGCTCGGCACGCTGCGCGTCCACCTGCTCGAGAAGCTCAAGCCCAGCGAGGCAGAAACGACATGACCGACACCGCCCTCCCCGGCCTCGACCCGGCGCTCGCCGCCGGCAACCGCCGCCCGCTCGCCGGCTACCGCGCGAAGCACTTCCAGCTCGGCCTCGTCGACGGCATCGCCGCGATCACGCTCAACCGGCCCGAGCGCAAGAACCCGCTCACCTTCGAGTCGTACGCCGAGCTGCGCGACCTGTTCGAGCGGCTGCGCCACGCGAGCGACGTCAAGGTCGTCGTCCTCGCCGGCGCCGGCGACAACTTCTGCTCGGGCGGCGACGTGCACGAGATCATCGGCCCGCTCGTCCGGCTCAAGGTGCCGGAGCTGCTCATGTTCACGCGCATGACCGGCGACCTGGTCAAGGCGATGCGCGTCTGCCCGCAGCCGATCGTCGCGGCGATCGACGGCGTGTGCGCCGGCGCCGGGGCGATCCTCGCGATGGCGAGCGACCTGCGCGTCGGCACCGCGCGCAGCAAGACCGCGTTCCTCTTCAACCGCGTCGGCCTCGCCGGCTGCGACATGGGCGCGTGCGCGATGCTGCCGCGCATCGTCGGCCAGGGCCGCGCGAGCGAGCTGCTCTACACCGGCCGCGCGCTCGGCGGCGAGGAGGGCGAGCGCTGGGGCTTCTTCAACAAGCTCGCCGAGCCGGCCAGGCTGCTCGACGAGGCGATGGCGCTCGCCAGGGACCTTGCCGCCGGCCCGACCTTCGCCAACGGCATCACCAAGACCATGCTCCACCAGGAGTGGGCGATGACGATCGAGCAGGCGATCGAGGCCGAGGCGCAGGCGCAGGCGATCTGCATGCTGACCGAGGACTTCACGCGCGCGTACGAGGCGTTCGCGGCGAAGCAGAAACCCAGGTTCGAGGGGAACTGATCACATGCTGAAGCTGCACGGCTTCGCCCAGTCGGGCAACACCTTCAAGGTCGCCTTCCTGCTGCGCGCGCTCGGCGTGCCGTGGCAGCCGGTGGCGATGTCGTTCGCCGAGTTCGCCGGCGGCGCGACGCGCGACCCGGCGTGGCGCGAACGCGTCAACGAGATGGGCGAGGTGCCCGTGCTCGAGCTCGACGACGGCAGGAGGATCACGCAGTCGGGCGTGATCCTGACGATGCTCGCCGAGCGGCACGGCAAGTACGGCGGTCGCAACGCCGACGAGAAGCTCGAGGTCCTGCGCTGGCTCTTCTTCGACAACCACAAGTTCACGAGCTACTTCGCGACCTGGCGCTTCATGAAGTCGTTCGCCGCCCAGGCACCCGATCCGACCATCGCCGCCTTCCTGAAGAGCCGCATCGACAACGCGTTCGGCGTCGTCGACAAGCACCTGGCCGGGCGCGAGCACATCGTCGGCGACGCGCTCACCATCGCCGACATGTCGCTCTCGGGCTACCTGTTCTTCCCGGCGGCGGAGAGCGGCTACGTCCTCGAGGAGCGCTTTGCGAACCTCGCGGCGTGGCGTGACCGCCTGAAGAAGGCGCCGGGCTGGGGCGACCCGTACGAGGTCCTGCCGGGCGAGCGCATCGCGCCGAAATGGTGACCGCCATGAACCGCGCGATGTCCGATGCCCTCGACTGGCCGTTCTTCGAGCCGCGCCACCGCGAGTTCGCGACCGAGCTCGACGCCTGGGCGACGTCGACCCTCGGCCACGCGCACGGCCACGACCGCGCCGACGTCGACGCGACCTGCCACAAGCTTGTCCGCGAGCTCGGCGACGCCGGCTGGCTCGGCCACGCGATCGCCGGCCGCGTCCACGGCGGCGCCGGCGACGCGATCGACACGCGGACGATCTGCCTCGCGCGCGAGACGCTCGCACGCCACGACGGCCTGGCCGACTTCGCGTTCGCGATGCAGGGCCTCGGCTCCGGCGCGATCAGCCTCGCCGGCACGGCCGAGCAGAAGGCGCACTACCTGCCGAAGGTGGCGAGCGGCAAGTCGATCGCCGCGTTCGCGCTCTCCGAGCCCGACGCCGGCTCCGACGTCGCGGCGATGGCGTGCTCGGCAACCCTCGACGCGGGCGCCTACGTCCTCGACGGCGAGAAGACCTGGATCTCGAACGGCGGCATCGCCGACTTCTACGTCGTCTTCGCGCGCACGGGCGACCCGAGCGACCCGGCGTCGAAAGGCGCGCGCGGCATCAGCGCCTTCATCGTCGACGCCGACGCGCCCGGCTTCTCGATCGCCGAGCGCATCGACGTGATCGCGCCGCACCCGCTCGCCCGCCTGCGCTTCAACGGCTGCCGCATCCCGGCGACGCGCCGAATCGGCGCCGAAGGGGAGGGCTTCAAGGTCGCGATGCGCACGCTCGACGTCTTCCGCACCTCGGTCGCCGCCGCCGCGCTCGGCTTCGCCCGCCGCGCCTTCGACGAGGCGATGGCGCGTGCGACGTCGCGCAAGATGTTCGGCGGCGTCCTCGGCGACTTCCAGCTCACGCAGGCGAAGCTCGCGCAGATGGCGCTCACGATCGACAGCGCCGCGCTCCTTACCTACCGCGCCGCCTGGCTGCGCGACACCGGCGCCAGCGTCACTCGCGAGGCGGCGATGGCCAAGCTCGCCGCCACCGAAGGCGCGCAGCAGGTGATCGATGCGGCGGTGCAGATGTGGGGCGGCCGCGGCGTGCAGAGCGGCGAGACCGTGGAGAAGCTCTACCGCGAGATCCGCGCGCTGCGCATCTACGAAGGCGCGAGCGAAGTGCAGCAGCTCATCATCGGCCGCGACCTGCTCAAGGCGCACGCCACCAACCAGGACAAGGCATGACGACGAAGACGAACCAGGCGCTCCTCCCCGAAGGCTGGCCGCGCCCCAAGGGCTACGCCAACGGCGTCGCCGCCACGGGCCGCACGGTCTACGTCGCCGGCCAGGTCGGCTGGACGCCCGAAGGCGTGTGGACGAGCGACGACTTCGGCGAGCAGGCCAAGCTCGCGCTCGCCAACGTCGCCGCGGTGCTGCACGCGGGCGGCGCCAAGCCCGAGCACATCGTCCGCATGACGTGGTACGTGACGAGCAAGCGCGAGTACCTCGCCGCCGGCCGCGACATCGGCACCGCATTTCGCGCCATCATCGGCCACTACGACATCGCGATGACGGCCGTCGAGGTGACGGCGCTGATGGAAGATCGCGCCAAGGTCGAGATCGAGGTCACCGCGGTCGTTCCCGGCTGAGCGAGCGACCCCATGAACGAACGAATCCAGGAGATCGAGATGGCGAAGGCGAAAGCAAGCTTCCACTGGGACGACCCGCTGCTGCTCGACCAGCAGCTCACCGGCGACGAGCGCGCCGTCCGGGAGGCCGCGCACGCGTACGCGCAGGACCGCCTCCTGCCGCGCGTGCTCGACGCGTTCCGCAACGGAACGACCGACGTCGCGATCTTCCGCGAGATGGGCGAGCTCGGCCTGCTCGGCTCGACGATCCCCGAGCAATACGGCGGCGGCGGCATGAACTACGTCTGCTACGGGCTCGTCGCGCGCGAGGTCGAGCGCGTCGACTCGGGCTACCGCTCGATGATGAGCGTGCAGTCGTCGCTCGTGATGGTGCCGATCAACGAGTTCGGCACCGAGGCGCAGAAGAAGAAGTACCTGCCGAAGCTCGCGCGCGGCGAGTGGATCGGCTGCTTCGGCCTGACCGAGCCGAACCACGGCTCCGACCCGGGCAGCATGATCACGCGCGCGAAGAAGGTGCCGGGCGGCTATTCGCTGAGCGGATCGAAGATGTGGATCACCAACTCGCCGATCGCCGACGTGTTCGTCGTCTGGGCCAAGGACGACGAAGGCGCGATCCGCGGCTTCATCCTCGACAAGGGCGCCAAGGGCCTGACGACGCCGCCGATCCACGGCAAGGTCGGGCTGCGCGCGTCGATCACCGGCGAGATCGTCATGGACGAGGTGTTCTGCGCCGAGGAGAACGCGTTCCCCGAGGTGCGCGGCCTGAAGGGCCCGTTCACGTGCCTCAACTCGGCGCGCTACGGCATCGCCTGGGGCGCGCTCGGCGCCGCCGAAGACTGCTTCCACCGCGCCCGCCAGTACGTCCTCGACCGCAAGCAGTTCGGCAAGCCCCTGGCCGCCAACCAGCTGATCCAGAAGAAGCTCGCCGACATGCAGACCGAGATCGCGCTCGGCCTGCAGTCGTGCCTGCGCCTCGGCCGCATGAAGGACGAGGGCACAGCGTCGGTCGAGATCACGTCGATCCTGAAGCGCAACTCGTGCGGCAAGGCGCTCGACATCGCCCGGATGAGCCGCGACATGATGGGCGGCAACGGCATCAGCGACGAGTTCGGCGTCGCCCGCCACCTCGTCAACCTCGAGGTCGTCAACACCTACGAGGGCACGCACGACGTGCACGCGCTCATCCTCGGGCGCGCGATCACGGGCATCTCCGCGTTCTGACGGAAGAGGGACGGATGGCCATCGACGCCGGGCCGTCGCGCCGCCGCCTGTGCCTCGGGCTCGCCGCCCTCGCCGGCGCGCCGTGGCGCTCTGCGCACGCGGCCGCCAGGCGCGTCGGCTTCGTCAGCGGCGGCACCGCCGATGAAGCGGCAAGCTTCCTGGCGCCGGTCCGTGCCGATCTCTCGCGCCGCGGCTACGCGGTCCCCGACTCGCTGGCGCTCGACCTCCGCTTCGCCGACGGCGAGCTGGCGCGCGTCCCGAAACTCGTCGCCGACCTCGAGCGTGCCGGCGTCGACCTGATCGTCACCCACGCCGTCGCGACGACGATCGTCGTGACGGGCAAGCGGAGCGTTCCCGCGGTCTATCAGTTCAGCGCCGACCCGGTCGCGGCCGGCATCGCGACCGACCTCGCCCATCCCCTCTTCAACGCCACGGGCGTGACGCTGATGCTCGCCGAGATCAACGGCAAGCGCCTCGATCTCGTTCAGCAGATGCTGCCCGCGGTGCGACGCGTCGGCGTGCTCGCCAACGTGCTGCATCCGGGGCAGGAGCGCGAGCGTGCCGTCGTCGAGGACAAGGCGCGCCAGCTCGGCCTGCGCACGTCGGCGTACACGACGCGCAGCGAGGCCGAGCTCGACTCGGCGCTCGCCGCGCTGGCCGCCGCGCCGCCCGACGCGCTGCTGGTGTTGTCGGACGGCTTCGTCGTCGTCCATCGGCGCAAGATCCTGGAGTTCGCGCTCGCGCGGCGCCTGCCCGTGATCTCGGGCTGGGCGCTCATGGCCGACAGCGGCGCGCTCTGCACGTACGGGCCCCGCCTCGCCGACGCGTACGCGCGTGTCGGCTACTTCGTCGACCGCATCCTCAAGGGCGCGGCGACGTCGTCGCTCCCGATCGAGCAGCCGACGATCCTCGAGCTCGTCGTCAACCTCAAGAGCGCGCGGCAGCTCGGTGTGTCGATCCCGCCCGCCGTGCTGGCGCGAGCGGATCGCGTCATCGAATAGCGGCACCTTGCCACCCGCGCAGACCATGAGCACCTACACCGCCCACGTCGACACCTTCGCGCGCGACCGCCTGCCCGCGCCCGCGGCGCAGCCCGAGTTCCGCTTCGACCTGCCCGAGCTGCGGTTCCCCGAGCGGCTCAACTGCGCGACCGAGCTGCTCGACCGCCACGTGAGGGAGGGCCGCGGCGACCGTCGCTGCGTCGGCGCGCCCGGCGGTCCGAGCTGGACATACGCAGAGCTGCAGCAGCAGGCCGACCGCATCGCCCACGTGCTCGTCGCCGACTGCGGCCTCGTTCCCGGCAACCGCGTGCTGCTGCGCGCCGCCAACAAGCCGATGCTGGTCGCGTGCTGGTTCGCGGTGATGAAGGCCGGTGGCATCGCGGTCGCGACGATGCCGATGCTGCGCGCCAAGGAGCTGGCGCAGATCATCGCCAAGTCGCGCGCGACGATCGCGCTCTGCGACGCGGGCCTGCGCGGCGAGCTCGACGCGGGCGCGGCCGCAGCCGCGCAGCTCTCGTCGGCGCCGGCGCTCGCGAAGATCGTCTGCTTCGGCGGCAGCGCCTCGGCGGCCGACGGCCTGGAAGCGCGCATGGCGCGCCACGACGCGCCGTTCGCCAACGTCGACACCGCCGCCGACGACACGTGCCTGTTCGCGTTCACGTCGGGGACGACCGGCCAGCCGAAGGCGACGATGCACTTCCACCGCGACGTGATGGCGAGCTGCGCGTGCTTCCCGCCGCACGTGCTGCGCGCCGTGCCCGACGACGTCTTCATCGGCAGCCCGCCGCTCGCGTTCACCTTCGGGCTCGGCGGCCTGACGGTGTTCCCGATGCACATCGGCGCCTCGACCGTGCTGCTCGAGAAGGCCGGCCCGCCCGAGCTGCTCGAGGCGATCGCCGCCCACCGCGCGACCGTCTGCTTCACGGCGCCGACGTCGTACCGGGCGATGGCCGCCGGCGCGCGCGCGAACAAGATCGGGGCGCGCGATGGCGGCAGCCTGCGCAAGTGCGTCGCCGCCGGCGAGGCGCTCCCCGCCGCGACGCGGACGCTGTGGAAGGAAGCGACCGGCATCGAGATCATCGACGGCATCGGCGCGACCGAGCTGTTCCACATCTTCATCGCCGCCGACGAGGCGCACGCGCGCCCCGGCGCGACGGGAAAGGCGGTGCCGGGCTACCGCGCGCGCGTCGTCGACGACGAGGGCCGCGACGTCTCCGCCGGAACCATCGGCCGCCTCGCGGTGCAGGGCCCCACCGGCTGCCGCTACCTCGACGACCCGCGCCAGGCCGACTACGTCAAGGGCGGCTGGAACTACACCGGCGACGCGTACCTGCTGGACGCCGACGGCTACTTCTTCTACCAGTCGCGCACCGACGACATGATCATCTCGGCGGGCTACAACATCGCCGCGATCGAGGTCGAGGACGTGCTGCTCAGGCACGAGGCCGTCGCCGAGTGCGCGGTGATCGGCGTGCCCGACGAGGAGCGCGGGCAGATCGTCAAGGCGTTCGTCGTGCTGCGCTCGGGGCAGCGGGGCGACGAGGCGATGGTGAAGGCGCTGCAGGATTTCGTGAAGGCGACGGTGGCGCCGTACAAGTACCCGAGGGCAGTGGAGTTTCGCGACGCGTTGCCGAGGACGGAGACGGGGAAGCTGCAGAGGTTCCGGCTGCGGTCGGTTTAGGTTCGGCCGGCTGTTGCGGTTGATCGCGCTGCTGCGCGGCGGGCCCGGGGCACTCGGGTCCCCGCGCTCCTGCTGTCCGCGTACGGCAGCGTCGAGGACATGACGCGCTCGCGCGACGCGCGCTTCGTTGCGCATCTCGTCAAGCCGGTCGAAGCCGAAGACCTCGCGCAGGCCCTGCTGTCAGCGGTCGGCCGTTCGTCGGGCTGACCTGCGCGGCGATTCCAGCGGTGTCTCCTGCGTCGTGTCGATCGACCGGCGTTCGCAAGGCATTCATGCAGCGCAACGCCGTGCCCGGGTGCCGAGCGCAGAGGGCAAGGACCTGATCTGCCGAGACATGGCGGCGGACGCAAGAACAAAGTGCGGACGACGCGTCTTCCGCTTCAGTCAACCGGTGTCTATCTTCCAGCACGCGTCGGACGGGTGTTCCGACGGGAAGGGAGAAAGTCATGGCACGTGATGCATTGCAGACCTCGATGGCGGCGATCGAGTCCATGTGGGGGCGCCTCATCAGCGAATTGGTCGACGGTTGTCGCGCGCAGCTGGAAATCCTGGTCAAGGCACCCGCCAGCGAGGAGTGGCTGGCGGGACTGCACAGGGATGCGCTCGACAACCGCGAGCTCTATCGCGACCCCACGCACGGGTTCGTTCTCCTGGCGCACACCGAGAACGAAGGTCTCTACAGGCCGCCGCACGATCACGGCCGAGCCTGGGTGATCTACGCGATCCAGCGAGGCGAGATCGAGATGGGCACTTACGGGCGGGTCGAGGACCCTGACGGCAGCGTCCGCCTCGTCAAGCGCGGCGCGACGGTCCTGCGTGCCGGCGAGGTCCAGGTCTATCTGCCCGGAGACATCCATGACACCCAGTGCGTGAGGGGTCCTGCGCTCCTCTTCCGCTTCACCGAAAGGGACCTGAAGAAGGAGGATCGGGAAGAGCACCGCGTGACCCGATATGCCGAGCGAAACGCTGTCTGGACGCTGTGATGGCCATGACGGCGATCGCCGCCGTGCTCGGCGCCGTGGTGCTCGCGGTGCTCGACGCGGCGATCGCCAGCGTCGCCCTGCCGAGCATCGCGCAATCGCTTCAGGTGTCGCCCGGCGCTTCGGTTTGGATCCTCACTGCCTATCAGGCTGCCTTGGTGATGGGCTTGCTGCCGTGCGCTGCGCTCGGCGAAAGCGTCGGCTATCGGCGAGTATTCACGGGCGGTGTCGTGCTCTTCACGACGGCTTCGGCACTGTGCGCGTTGGCGCCGTCGCTGCCCTGGCTCGTGGGCGCCCGTCTGCTCCAGGGCCTGGGCGGCGCCGCCGTGATGGCCCTGAGCATCGCGCTACTGCGCCAGATCGTCCCGCAGGCAAAGCTCGGCGCGGCCATCGGCTGGAACGCCTTGGCGGTCGCCCTGTCGTCGGCAGCGGGCCCGATGGTCGGTGCCGCCATCCTCACCTTCGGCGTCTGGCCGTGGCTGTTCGCCCTGAACCTGCCCATCGGAGCCGTGGTGCTGCTCGCGAGCCGAGCGCTGCCGGTGGTGCCCGGGACCGGACGCCCCCTTGACCGCGCCAGCGTCGCGATCGGCGCCGGAACCCTCGCGGCGCTGGTGCTCGGCGCAGAGGCGGTGATCCCGGCGCCTGCATGGGCCGCCGCGCTCGTCGCCGCGGCGACGTTCGGCGGGGTGACGTTGGTCCGGCGCGAGATGCCGAAAGCGGCGCCGCTGATTCCCCTCGACCTGCTGGGCTCCGGCTCGTTCCGCATCTCGGTGATCGCTTCGGTCTTCTGCTTCACCGGCGTCACGATGGGCCTGGTGGCGCTGCC
>DATIDZ010000019.1:0-4636 GCA_035456045.1 Caldimonas sp. | reverse complement strand
ATCGGCGGGGTCGCGGCGTTCGCGTTCGGTGCGCTCCTCCTGATCGACAGCGAGACGCCGGGGTTCGGCATCGCGCCGTCGCTCATCGTCGCCGTCACGCTGGTCTCGGCCGCCTTCGTCGTCACGGTCGCCGGGATGGCGGCGAAGGCGCGGCGGCGTCCGGTCGTGAGCGGCACGCGCCGCATGATCGGTGGCGTCGGCGAGATCGTCGAGTTCGGCGCCGGCGAGGGATGGGCCATCGTCGCCGGCGAGCGCTGGCGCGTGCGGGCCGCCGCGCCGCTGCACGCCGGCCAGCGCGTTCGCATCACTGAGGTCGAGGGCCTCACGCTCGAGGTGAGCCCCAGCCCGGAACCAGCAACCCCGCAAGGAGCGTCGCGATGATGGCAATCCCGATCGGCATTTCAGCGCTCCTGGTCCTGGTCGCCCTGCTGCTCGTCAGCTCGCTGCGCATCCTGCGCGAGTACCAGCGCGGCGTGGTGTTCCAGCTCGGGCGCTTCTGGCGCGTCAAGGGCCCGGGCCTCGTCGTCCTCATTCCCGGCATCCAGCAGATGGTCCGCATCGACCTGCGCACCGTCGTCGTCGACATCCCGAGCCAGGACGTGATCTCGCGCGACAACGTCACGCTCAAGGTCAACGCCGTGCTCTACTTTCGCGTCGTCGATCCCGAGCGGGCGGTGATCCAGGTCGAGAACTTCCTCGCCGCGACCAGCCAGCTCGCCCAGACCACGCTGCGCACGGTGCTCGGCAAGCACACGCTCGACGAGATGCTGTCCGAGCGCGAGCGGCTGAACCTCGACCTGCAGAAGATCCTCGACAGCCAGACCGACGCCTGGGGCATCAAGGTCAGCAACGTCGAGATCAAGCACGTCGACCTCAACGAGACGATGATCCGGGCGATCGCGCGCCAGGCCGAGGCCGAGCGCGAGCGGCGCGCGAAGGTCATCCACGCCGAGGGCGAGCTGCAGGCGTCGGAGAAGCTGGCGCAGGCCGCGGAGGTCCTCGCCCGCCAGCCGCAGGCGATCCAGCTGCGCTACCTGGAGACGCTCACCGTGATCGCGGCGGACAAGAACTCGACGATCGTCTTCCCGCTGCCGATGGACATCATCGCGCCGCTCCTCGAGGCGGCGAAGCGGCTCGCGCCGGCGCCGGGCTGAGGCGGCTCAGGCGTCCGGAATCCGCTCGACGTCCTCCAGCCACACCGTCGCCTCCGAGTCGCTCGGCGCGCGCCAGTCGCCGCGCGGCGAGAGCGATCCGCCCGAGCCGACCTTGGGCGCGTTCGGCACCGCCGATCGCTTGAACTGGCTGGTCTTGAAGAAGCGCCAGCAGAACGTGCGCAGGTGCTTCTTGATCTCGGCCAGCGTGTAGGCGTTGCGCTGGACGTCGGCCGCGTCGGGCCACCGGCCCCGGCTCGCGTCGTGCCACGCGGTCCAGGCCAGGAACGCGACCTTGGTGGGCGCGTAGCCGTAGCGCAGGATCTGGTAGAGGTGGAAGTCCTGCAGCTCGTACGGGCCGACGCTCGCCTCGCTGCTCTGCTCGGGCGTGTCCTTGGCGTCGCCGGGCACGAGCTCCGGGCTGATCTGCGTCGCCAGGATCTCGTCGAGGACCGGGTCGTCGCCGCGCTCGATCGAGCCGCTCGCCGCGACCCAGCGCACCAGGTGCTTGATGAGCGTCTTGGGAACGCTCGCGTTGACGTTGTAGTGCGACATGTGGTCGCCGACGCCGTACGTGCTCCAGCCGAGCGCCAGCTCGCTCAGGTCGCCGGTGCCGACGACGAAGCCGCCGTGGAAGTTGGCGAGCCGGAACAGGTGGCTCGTGCGCTCGCCCGCCTGGACGTTCTCGAATGCGATGTCGTAGACCTTCTCGCCGCGCGCGTACGGATGGCCGATGTCCTTCAGCATCTGCAGGCAGCTCGGCTTGATGTCGATCTCCTGCGCGGTGCAGCGCACCGACGCCATCAGGCGCTTGGCCTGGTCGAGCGTGCGCCCGCTCGTCGCGAAGCCGGGCATCGTGTAGGCGAGGATGTCGCTCCTCGGCAGGCCGGCGCGGTCCATCGCCGCGGCGCAGACGAGCAGGGCGTGCGTCGAGTCGAGGCCGCCCGAGATGCCGATGACGAGCTTCTTGCCGCCGACCGCGCTCAGCCGCTGCAGCAGCGCGTTGACCTGGATGTTGTAGACCTCCATGCAGCGCTCGTCGAGCGTCGCCGGGTCGGACGGCACGTACGGGAAGCGCTCGACGGCGCGCTGCAGCGCGAGCGGGAGCTTGGTCGGCAGCGCGAGCGCGAACGGCACGCGGCGGAAGGCGCACACGCGCTGCTCGTGCTTCTCGACCGAGTAGCCGAACGAGTTCTGGCGCATGCGCTCGCGCGAGACGCGCTCGAGGTCGACATCGGCGCTGATGAAGTGCGAGCCGGTCATGAATCGCTCGGATTCGGCGAGCAGGTCGCCGCTCTCGTAGATCAGCGCCTGGCCGTCCCAGCCGAGGTCGGTCGTCGACTCGCCGAGGCCAGCCGAGGAGTACAGGTACGCCGCGAGGCAGCGCGACGATTGCAGGCTGACGAGCCGGTGCCGGTAGTCCGACTTGCCGATCGTGATGTTCGATGCCGAGAGGTTGACCAGCACGGTAGCGCCGGCGAGCGCGGCGTAGCTCGACGGCGGGATCGGCACCCACACGTCCTCGCAGATCTCGCAGGCGATCTTGAGCAGCGGCAGGTCGGGCGTCTCGAAGATGAGGTCGGCGCCGAACGGCACGTCGGCGTCGAGCAGGCGCACCGTCGTCGAGACCGCGGTGTCGCCGGCCTGGAACTGGCGTGCCTCGTAGAACTCGCCGTAGTTCGGCAGGTACGTCTTCGGCACGACGCCGAGGACTCGGCCGTTGCCGACCACTGCCGCGCAGTTGAAGAGGCGATGGTCGACACGCAGCGGCACGCCGACGATGGCGATCGCCGCGATCGCCGCCGTCGCCTCGGCGATCCGGCCGAGCGCGACTTCGCACGCATCGAGGAGAGCGCGCTGGTGGAACAGGTCGTCGCAGGTGTAGGCCGACAGACCGAGCTCCGGAAACGCGACCACGACCGCCCCCTGCCCCGCCGCCTGCTCGAGCATCCGGATCGTCTCGGTCGCGTTGTGGCCGGGGTCGGCGACGCGGATGTGCGGGACCGCGACGGCGACGCGCGCGAAGCCGTGGCGATACGGGTTGAAGAAATCGAGGTCGGGGTGTCCCACGTCGTGCTCCTTGCCGGTCGCTATCGTGACACGCCCGGGGAATTCCCGGGACCGGCGCGCGCCGGTGCGGCGAACGGGGTCGTCGCGGCAGTTCGCCGGCCCCTGCGGTAAAGTGCGTCAGCCGACCAGTTCGTCAGACAAGATTGGAGCGCCGGATGCAGTTCACGACCCTCGAGACGGCGCGCACCGCAGGCGCCAAGGCGCACCGGCCGGGCGGCATCGGCTTTCACTTCCTGCTCGAGGGCACCGAGTTCGCGCTCGACAACTACCAGCTTGCCATCGTCACGGCGAACGACTACCACGCGCCGCGTCACCGCCACAACTTCGAGCAGATCCGCATCCTCCTCGACGGCGAGTTCGGGTTCGACGCCGGCCTGTCGCAGAAGGCGGGATCGGTCGGCTACTTCTGCGAAGGCACCTACTACACGCAGGACGCGCGCGGCACGAGCCGCACGCTCCTGCTGCAGGTGGCCGGCCCGAGCGGCCAGAGCTACATGAGCGAGCCGCAGCTCAACGCCGGCATCGAGGCGCTGCGGGCGCAGGGCGAGTTCCGCGACGGCGTCTACACGTACCACGACGCGTCGGGAAAGAAGCACAACAGCGACGGCTACGAGGCCGTGTGGGAGCACGTCTTCGGCAAGCCCGTGCAGTACCCGAAGCCGCGCTACGACACGCCGGTGCTGCTTCGACCCGATCGCTTCGACTACCTGCCGCTGAAGGGCAGCCCCGGCGTCTTCGTTCGCCACCTCGGCACGTTCAACGAGCGCCGGCTCGGACTGCAGATGCTGCGCCTCGAGTCGGGGGCGGCAACCGGTCTCGGCGATCCGGACCGGACCCTGCTGCTCTACGGCATCGACGGTTCCTGGCGCGTCGAAGGCAACGAAGGGCGCGCCGGCGCCGCCGTCGAGCTGCTCAAGGGCAACGAAGCGCGGCTCGTCGCCCGCACGGCGAGCGAGCTCTACGTCTTCGCCCTGCCGGCGTTCTGATCATCGACCGTCGCCCGACGCCTCACCGGAGAAGCCCATGAACTCGCGACGCAGCATCCTGGGCGCCGCCGCCGCGTTCGGCGCCGTCCTGTCGGCGCGCCCGCTGCGCGCCCAGACGGCGATCGCCGACAAGGTGACGATCGCCAGCACCGGCCTCAGCACGTTCTACGGCTTGCCCCTGCTGCTCGCCCAGCGCCGAGGCCATTTCAAGGAAGAGGGCCTCGGCGCGGTCGACGTGGTCGACTTCCAGGGCGGATCGAAGGTCCTGCAGGCCATCGTCGGCGGCAGCGCCGACATCGCCGTCGGCGGCTACGACCACGTCGTGTCGATGCAGGCCAAGGGCATCGAGCTGAGGGCGTTCGTCGAGACGATGCGCTATCCCGCCATCGCCATCGGCATCGCCCGGTCGATGATGGCGACTTACAAGAC
>DATIDZ010000018.1:0-9143 GCA_035456045.1 Caldimonas sp. | reverse complement strand
TGGGGCGCGATCGTCTACAACGAGTCGGTCCTGCTCGTCGACCCCGCGACAGCGACCGCGGCGACGCGACGGCGCGTCCACGGACTGCTCGCGCACGAGATGGCGCATCAGTGGTTCGGCAACCTCGTGACGATGGCGTGGTGGGACAACCTGTGGCTGAACGAGGCGTTCGCGCAATGGATGGCGATCAAGGCCACCGCGCGCGCCTATCCGCAGGCGCATCTCTGGCTGCGCGCGAAGGCCGGCGCGGAGAACGCGATGGAGCTCGACGCGCGCGCGACGACGCACCCGATCCAGCAGCCGGTGACGCGCGACAGCGAGGCCGAGAGCGCGTTCGACACGATCACCTACGACAAGGGCAGCGCCTTCGTGCGCATGCTCGAGGCCTGGCTCGGCGAGGCGGCATTCCGCGACGGCATCCGCGCCTACCTGAAGCGACACCGCTACTCGAACACGACGAGCGCCGACCTCTGGGCGGCGCTCGCTGCGTCGTCGGGCAAGCCGGTCGCGGCGCTCGCCGCCGACTGGACGACGCAACCCGGCGTCCCGCTCCTCGACGTCGACGCGCAGTGCGACGCCGGACGGCACCGCGTCGTCGTTCGCCAGCAGCCGTTCCGCGTCCCCGACGACGGCGCCGGCGCAAGCGCCGCCGGCGCGGTCGAGCGGCGCTGGAGCGTGCCGGTGCAGCTCGGCAGCGTCGGCGGCGGCGCGACCGACTCGCTGCTCCTGCGCGACGCGAGCGCCGTCGTCGTTCGCGACGACGGTTGCGCCGCGCCGCTCGTCGTCGACGCCGACGGCGTCGGCTTCTTCCGCGTCCGCTACGCGGCCCCGCTGTTCGATGCGCTCGCGTCGCGCTGGCGCGAGCTGCCCGACGGCGCGCGCCTCAAGCTGCTTGCCGACACGTCGGCGCTCGTCCGCGCCGACCAGGCCCCGCTCGCGCACTGGCTCACCCTCGTCGAGCGCGTCGACGACGAGCCGCGTCTGGCGATCTGGGACCAGGTGCTCGCCGACCTCGAGCGCTTCGACCGGCTGAGCGTCGGCGAGACGGAGCGCCCTGCGCTCCATCGCTTCGTGGTCCGGGTCGTCGCGCCGCGCTTCGCCCGCCTCGGCTGGGACGAGCGCACCGACGAGCCCGACGAGGAGCGCCAGCTGCGCGCACGGCTGGCAGCGACGCTGTCCCGCTACGGCGACCCGGCCACGATCGCCGAAGGCCAGCGCCGTTTCGCGCGCTGGGTCGCCGACCCCGCCACGCTGGCGCCCTCGCTGGTCGACGCGGTCGTCGAGATTGCCGGCCGCCACGCCGACGTCGCCACGTACGAGACGCTGCTCGCGCTCGCACGGCGCGCGCCGACGAGCGAGGAGCGCTTTCGCGCCTACCGCGCGATGGCGACGGCGCGCGACCCGGCGCTGGCCGCGCGCACCGTCGCCCTCGCCCTCGACCGCGACGTGCCGCTGATCGTCCGTCACGAGCTGCTCTCTTCGGTTGCGCAATGGGACCACCGCGAGCTCGCCTGGAACTTCGCGCGCGAGCACGCCGATGCGCTGCTCGCCGACATGAAGCTCTTCGACGGCGGACGCGCGTTCGCGGCGATCGTCGCGATGTCGGCGTCGGCAACGACGGCCGACGAGCTCGAGGCGTTCGCGCAGGCGCGGCTGCCGGTCGACGCGCTCGTCGAAGTGCGCCGCGGCGAGGACGAGATCCGCACGCGGGCGGCGTTGAAGGCGCGCCTCTGGCCCGGGCTCGTGGCGAGCCTCGCCCAACGCTGAGAGGCGCCGTGCGGCGAGCGAGTCGCCGCCCGGACGGGCGCATCCGATGGCGCCCGACGCGACCGCAGCGCGCGGGACCGAGCCCGTAGCGCGGGACCGAGCCTGTACTATTCCCGCGCCCGGCGCCCGCGCCGCCACGCCCTGGGATGCCATGACCTTTCTCGCCAGCCCGTCCCTTCGTCGCGCCGGCGCGCTCGCCCTCCTCGTCGGCGCCCTCGCCGCGTGCGGCAAGCAGGAGACCGCGCCGGCGGCGGCAGGCGCATCGAGCGCGGCGACGCGCGTCTACACCGTCGGCACCGACGCCGCCTACGCGCCGTTCGAATCGCAGAACGAGAAGGGCGAGATCGTCGGCTTCGACATCGACATCGTCCGCGCCGTCGCCGAGAAGGCCGGGTTCGAGGTCAAGTTCGTCAACACGCCGTGGGAAGGGATCTTCAACGCGCTCAAGCAGGGCGATCGCGACCTGCTCGTCTCGTCGATCACGATCACCGACGAGCGCAGGCAGTCGATGGACTTCAGCGCGCCGTACTTCGACGCCCACCAGCTGATCGCCGTGAAGGGCGATTCGAAGGTGACGCGCTTCGACGACCTCAAGAACCTGCGCGTCGGCGTCCAGACCGGGACGACCGGCGACGAGACGATCTCGAAGCTGCAGGGCAAGAACAGCGCGAACATCAAGCGGTTCGAGTCGACGCCGCTGGCGCTGAAGGAGCTCGAGGCGGGCGGCATCGACGCCGTCGTCGCCGACAACGGCGTGGTCATCAACTACGTCGCCAACAACGCGGCCAGCAAGTTCAGGATGGTCAACGACCCGGCCTTCGTCGCCGAGCAGTACGGCATCGCCGTCCGCAAGGGCGACGCCGAGCTGCTCGCCAAGGTGAACCGGGGCCTGGCGGCGATCCGCGCCGACGGCACCTACGACCGCATCCACGCCAGGTACCTCGGCCTGGCCGCGCCCGCGGCCGCAGCGAGCGCCGCCTCGAAGTAGCCGGCGCCGGCGGTGAGCGGGCTCCCCGACCTGCGCTGGGAGATCCTGGTCGGCTATGCGCCGCTGTTCGCGCAGGGCCTGCTGATGACGCTGCAGCTCACGGTCGTCTCGATCAGCGGCGGGCTGGTCCTCGGCGTCGTGCTGGGCCTCGTCAGCAGCAGCGTCGACAGCCCCCCGTCGCGATCGCCGCTCGCGGCGGTGGCGTGGCAGCTGCTGCGCGGCGTGACGCGCGCCTACGTCGGGTTCTTCCGCGGCACGCCGCTCTTCGTCCAGATCCTGCTCGTCCATTTCGCGCTGATGCCGGCGCTCATCCACCCCGACGGCGGCCTGCTCCTGAGCGGCGACGCGGCGCGCGAATTCCGGCAAAGCCACGGCGCGTTCTTCTCGGGCGCGCTCGCGCTCACCCTCAACGCCGGCGCCTACGTCTCGGAAATCCTGCGCGCCGGCATCCAGAGCATCCACGGCGGCCAGACGCAAGCGGCGTACAGCGTCGGCCTGACGCACGCGCAGTCGATGCGCTACATCGTCCTGCCGCAGGCGCTGCGGCGCATGGTGCCGGCGCTCGTCAACGAGATGGTCACGCTGGTGAAGGATTCGTCGCTCGTGTCGGCGATCGGCCTCGCCGAGCTGGCGCTCGCGGCGCGCACCGTCGCCGGCGCCTACTCGCGCTACTGGGAGCCGTACCTCTTCATCTCTGCGATCTACCTGGCCATCACGCTGGCGCTCTCGGCGCTGGCGCGCCGCCTCGAGGCGCCGGCGCACCTGCGCGGCAAGTGAGCGCGCCGGCGACGCGCCGTCGGCACCCCGCCGGGGGTCAGTAATTGGCGGCCGCGCGAACCGCGCTCGCCGGCTTGTCGAGGTCGGCGAGAAGCTCGGGGCCGAGCACCGCGAACGGCACCGCGCCGTACGACAGCAGGCGATCGTGGAAGTCGCGCAGCGAGCCCCGCTCGCCCGTGCGCACCAGGTACTCGGCGAGCAGCGTCTGCAGCTGGAAGCGACCGACGGTGTACGAGATCACGTACCCCGGATTGAGCGCGATGCCGTCGACCGCCGCTTGCGCCGCGCTGCGCGTGAAGCCGGAGTTCGCGACGAAGAAATCGACCGCCTCGGCCACCGTCCACTCGCCCGAGGCGAGCTTCGGATCGACGATCGCGCGGGCGCCGCGAACGCGCTCCCAGCGTGCCGTGAACAGGCGCGCGTCGAGGTCGTCTCCGTAGAGGCCGAGGCGAACGAACATCTCCTCGCCGTAGAAGGCCCAACCTTCGGCGAGGTTGCCGTCGTCGAGGATCCGGCGCACGAAGTTCGGATGGCGGCGCGCGATCGACAGCTGCAGGAAGTGGCCGGGCATCGCTTCGTGCGCCGCCGTCGACCAGATCCGGTCGCGGTCGAAGTCCTGGTTCATGTCGAGTCGCTCGGCGGCCTCGGCGAGCGAGGTCGGCGGCGTGATGAAGTAGTAGCCCGTCGTCGCCTTCGCGAAGCGGCGCGGCGCGCGCATCGAGGCGCCGGGCGAGACCGGCTGCAGGAACGCCGGCGTCTCGACGATCTCCATCGAGCCGAGCCAGTCGGGCACGGTGACGACGTCGTGGTCGCGAACGAACGCGTGCAGCTCGGCGATGCGGTCGCGGTAGTAGCCGACCAGCGCCGGGCCGCTCGGCGCCATGCCGCCGCCGCTGGCGGCGCCGAAGGCGATCTTGCGATGCGCCGACAGCGAGCGCAGCCAGGCCTCCTCGGCCCAGCCGTGCGCAAGCTCGTCGCGCGCCATCCGCTCGATCTCGGCGGCGTCGAACGGCAGCAGCTGCTCGTCGCGCAGCATCTGCGCGTATGCCGCCTTGCCGATCACGTGGTTGTCGGGCCAGGCGGCGGCGCGGGCGTCGACGAAGGCGCGCGTCTCGGCCATCGTCGCCAGCGTGCGGTCGCGCGCGGCGATGAAGCGCGCGAGCACGTCGGGCCGCCGCGCCAGCTGCGCCGCGGCGGTCTCGCCGAGCGCACCGGCGAGGAAATCGGGCGCGCCCGCGAGGCGCCGGCTGCCGACGGTCCCGAACAGCCGCCCGGGCCGGGTCACCATGCGCTGGCCGGCGGCGATGAAGTCGGGGCCTCGCTCGAGGCGGGCGACGATGTCGTCCCAGGCCCGATCGACGTCCGCCGCTTGCGCACCGTCGCGGCCGACGATCGGCAGGTGCAGGAACTGCGTGTACAGCGCGTCGAGCAGGCGCAGGCTCGGTGCGGCGTAATCCTTGCGGTCGCCTTCGCGCACGAGGAGCTCGTTGAGCGCGGAATCGAACTCGGCGCGCAGCAGCTTCGCGTCGTGGGCATCGACGAGGGTCGTCGTGCCCAAGGCGATCGCCTCGACTTGCGCCTTCCAGGCGCGCAGCCGCGCGATCCGCGCCGCGCGCGACGCTTCGCTTGCGATCGCGAGCGTGCCGTCGACGCCGGGCAGGCCGAGCGCCGTGGCCGCGATCGGGTCGTCGGTCACCAGGGCGTCGATGTAGGCGCGGGCGATGCCGGTCAGCTGCTCGTGCGCCGCGGTGTCGGCTGCGGCCAGCGCGCCGAACGCAGCCAGCGCGACCGCGAGCACGGCGGCGCGCAGCGCAGCAAGGGGTGAAGTCATCGTCGCCTTTCGAGGTCGCGCGCAGTGTAGGGGCGCATCACCCCACTGGCGCCGCGCGCGCGCCGGCCGTGCCATCCTTGCGACGCCCCACTGCGCAGGAGAAGGCGATGGACGCCGTCGTTCACTTCGAGATGCCCTACGACGATGCAGCGCGCGTCGCCGCCTTCTACTCGTCGGCGTTCGGCTGGGACACCCAGGCGCTCGGTGCCCAGATGGGCGACTACGTCGTGGCCACGACCACCGCGACCGATGCGGGCCGCCCGACGACTCCCGGCGCGATCAATGGCGGCTTCTTCAAGCGCAAGCCCGACTGGCCGGCGCAATATCCCTCGGTCGTGATCGCCGTCGACGACATCGCCGCGTCGAGCGCGAAGGTGCGTCGCGCCGGCGGCGAGGTGCTCGGCGAGCCGATGGACATTCCGGACGTCGGCCGGTACGTCTCGTTCACCGACCCGGAAGGCAACCGCGTCGCCATGCTGCAGCCGACGAGGCGCACCGGCTAGCAGCGGCGGCGTGCCCGTCGGCGGCGCGGGCGTTCCGATTGCCTAGCGAGCCCATGGCGGGCGCCACGGGCCACGTTCGCATCGGCATCTCGGGCTGGCGCTACGAGCCGTGGCGCGGCGTCTTCTATCCGCCGCGCCTGAGGCAGAAGAGCGAGCTCGCGTTCGCCGCGCGGATGCTGCCGACGATCGAGATCAACGGCTCGTTCTACTCGCTGCAGCGGCCCGAGTCGTACGCCGAGTGGCACGACGAGACGCCGCCGGGCTTCGTGTTCGCGCTCAAGGGCTCGCGCTACATCACCCACATGCTCAAGCTGCGCAATGCGGCCGCGCCCCTCGCCAATTTCTTCGCCTCGGGCGTTTTTCGCCTGCGCGACAAGCTCGGCCCGATCCTCTGGCAGTTCCCGCCGCAGCTCGGCTTCGACGCCGAGCGCTTCGACGCCTTCTTCTCGATGCTTCCGCGCGACACCGGCGCCGCGCTCGCGCTCGCCCGGCGGCACGACGATCGCCTGGACGGCCGCGCCTGGCTCGAGATCGATCGCGTCCGGCCGCTCCGCCACGCCGTGGAGATCCGCCATTCGAGCTTCATCGACGCGGCGTTCATCGCGCTCCTGCGCCGCCACCGCATCGCCCTGGTGGTCGCCGACACGGCCGGCCGCTGGCCGCTGCTCGAGGACCTGACCGCGGACTTCGTCTACGTCCGGCTGCACGGCGACAAGGAGCTCTACGCGAGCGGCTACGACGACGCGGCGCTCGACCGCTGGGCCGCGCGGATCGCCGCCTGGCGCGACGGCGGCCAGGTCGACGATGCGCGCCTCGCCTCGCCGCGGCCGGCAAGGGCACGCGCCCGTCGCGACGTCTATTGCTACTTCGACAACGACGTCAAGGTCCATGCGCCCTACGACGCCGCCCACCTCGCGGCGCGGCTCGGCGTCGCCACCGGCCTCGTCGCCGGCGATCGCTTGGTGCCGCCGCCGGGCCTCGCGCCGCCCCGCTCGCGCTCGCCGTCGTTCAGCCGCGGCGCAAACACCTCCGTGCGCTGACGCGCGCGCCGGCGCAGCGTCGGCTCACTTCGTCGACCCGACGCCGACGAAGGGCTGGGTGTCGGCGAAGTCGATCTCGTCGACCTCGCGCAGGATGAGCGTGCCGGGCACGCGCTCGGCGTGCGGAAACTTGCGCGCCTCCTCTTCGCTGATCGCGTACATCGTCCTGCACATGCGTCCCGAGGAGGGATCGCGGAAACGCCAACGCCAGCATTCGACGAGCTTCTTGGCGCGTTGAACGGCGCGGCGAAATGAGGCGTTGACGAACTCGTGCCGACGGCCGAGGCCGGCGCCGCCGCCGCGCACTGCAGCAACATGCCTTGCCCGAGGGTCGCCGTCTGGCGCGCCCGGGTTTTGCGAAGGAACGTAGTCTTTCGTAAAGCCCCAAGGGCATCGCTCACAACGCGCTCGTCTCGGGCTAGCCTTGGTGTCGGATGCAGCGTCCGCGTGCTGCACGCGTGCGTCTGCTTTGCGTCCTGCCGCCGCGCTGCGCGTCGGCCTCAGGGAGACAGCGTGTCGTTCCATCGTCTTCTGATGTCGGCAGCGTTGGCGGCGGGCATCGCGATCGCGGCGCCGCTCGCCGCCGCGCGCGAGCCGATCCGCCCGCTGGTCGCTCCGGTCGTCGTCGACGGCGTCGACGTCGAGCAGGTCGCCGTGATCGGCGCCGGCGTGCCGCTCAACTTCACCGTCTTCGGCACGCCGGGCGCGCTCGTCGTCCTGCGCATCGACGGCGGTCGCCGCACCCTCGAGCTGCGCGAAGCCGAGCCCGGCGTCTACGAAGGCAGCTACCTCATCGACGGCCTCGACGCGATCCGGCCCGAGAGCCGCGTCAGCGCGACGCTGCAGAAGGACGGCGCCGTCGCGTACGCCGCCCTCGACGAGCCGCTGCTGCTGCCGCGCGGGACCGTGCCGTGGGGCGCCGCCGCCGCGCAGGAGTCGGCGCCGCCGATCGGGCGGACGCCGGTGCCGCAGGCGGCCCCGGTCGAACCGGTCCGGCCGGTGCTCATCCCCGCGGCGCCGCAGCCCGTGCCGCGGGCCGCTGTCGCAGCGACCCCGCCGCTTCCCGGGCGCACGCCGTGCGACGACTGCGCGGTGGTCGAGTCGGTCCGGGCCGTCGAGGCGGCGCCGCGTGGCGGCGTGATCGGCACGATCGGCGGCGCGATCGCCGGCGCCCTCCTCGGCAACGAGCTCGGCGAAGCGCACCAGCGCCGCATGCTGGCCGTTCTCGGCGCCATCGGCGGCGCGCTGGCCGGCCGACAGATCGAACGACACGCCACCCGGAGCACCGAGTACGAGGTCGATCTGCGCCTGGCCGACGGCACGCTGCTGAAGCGCCGCTACGACCAGGCACCGCCGTTCGCCCCGGGCGCGACCATCCGCCTGGGCACGCCGCTGCGCGGCGCGCCGTCGCTCTGAGCGCAGTCGGCATCGTGGCGCGCCCTCGCCCTGAGCGCAGCGGCCTCGTCGCCGCGCCGCTCTTTCGCCGTCGATGCTGACCGGGGCCTTGCCGCGCCTGCCCGCCCGGCCCGCCGTGCGCTGGGCGCCGAGCTTTCCGGCGCTGGTCGAGCTGATGCTCGTCGTCGCCGCGATCGCGCTGCTATGGCCTTTCTTCGAGCGCATCGCCCAGCTGGGCGGCGCGGGCCGCGACCAGCGCTTCCTCGATCGCGGCATCGCCGTCGTCGGCCTGCCCGACGCGGTGGTGCCGGCCGCTTGCGAGAGCGTCGGCGCCTTTGCCGAAGCACGCGTGGCCAACGTGCTGTGCCGGTCGCGACCGGCGCCCGCGACGCGGCCGCCGGTGCGCATTCCCGCCGCCGTCGCGCGGGCGATCGCGCAGGCGAGCGAGGCGTTCCAACGCCCGCTCCGCGACGCCGAGCAGCGCACGCTCGCCCTTCGCGCGCAAGGCGAGAGCGGCGCCGCCGATCTGCGTGGCCAGGCCGACGCGATCGCGGCGATCGAGTCCGACATCGCGCCGTTCCGGCAGCGCTTCCGGATCGTGAGCGGCGACGAGGTCGGTCCGCTGCCGCTGCGCTGCGCGGCGCGCTGGCTCGACGGCGCGCTCGCCGCGCGCATTCCCGGCGGCGCCGACGAACCGGCGGCGCTCGCATCGCGCGCCAACGCCGTGCTCCTTCTCGCTGCCGCGCTCGATGGTCGGGCAGCGACCGCGCCCCTCGCCGCCGAGGCGGCGCTGCCGCCCGCGCCGCCCGCCTCGTCGTGCCCCGGCGCGAGCGAGTCGCTGG
>DATIDZ010000017.1:0-6627 GCA_035456045.1 Caldimonas sp. | reverse complement strand
TGACCGCGAGCGGCGCGCCGCCCGCGGCCGCCCAGGCGCCGCGCTCGACGAGCGCATAGGCGCCGCGGGCGCGCACCTGCGCCGTGAACGGCGACCCGGCCTCGGCGGCGACGTACCAGGGGGCGACGGGCTCGATGCGCGCCGCCCGCCACAGCGCCTGCTCCGCGACGTGGACGCCCGAGCCGTCGTTGGCGGACAGGAAGACGAAGCTCGCCGGATCGGTCGCGGCCTCGGCGCGCAGCCGCTCGAGCACCTCGACCCCGCTTCGCCCCGGCGGCGGCAGCCGGCCGCGGACTTTCGCCGGCGCCGGCCCGACGAGGATGAACTCGCCCGCCGCGATCGGCCTGCGGTCGTGCACGAGGCCCTGCTGCTCGAGTGCGTCCTCCGCGGCCGGCGCGTTGACGAGCGCGGCGTCGACCTCGCCGTTGCGGGTCGCTTCGAGCACGGCCAGCGCGGCGCCCGGAACGAGCAGGACGGCAATGCCGGTGTCGGCGCCGAACGCCCGCTGGAGGCTGCGCGCCAGGCCCGATTCGGCCAGCGCGCGATCGATCCCCAGGCGCATCGGGCCGCCGCGCTCGGCCGGCCGCTGGGCCAGCGCGCGGCCGGCGAGTGCCGACGTCGCCAGGGCAGCGGCGACGAAAAGGCGGCGGCTCGGCATGGGCCGATTATTGGGCCGGCGCCGCCGGCCCCGCGGTCGAGGGGGGGCGGGGACGGCCGGCGCAAGGGGGCTCCACCCCGGGGCTACACTGGCGGCACCCCGAGAACAAGCGCACCGCCGCGCACTGAGACACCGACCCACGAGTCGCGATTCGCCCGCCGCCGGCGCCACCCGCCCCGGTCAGGCACCCCGTTCGCCCTTGTCTCGATGACCGGCCGCTTCGATCGTCCGGATTCATTTTCTTCGAGCCTGTCATGACTGCATTGCCGACGAACCGTTTCCTCGCTCCCGACATCGCCACCCGCGCTCCGGCGCACGTCCGCCACGCCAAGCTGATCGGCTGGGTCGCCGAGATGGCCGCCCTCACCGGCGCCAAGGACGTGTACTGGTGCGACGGCAGCGACGCCGAATACGAGCGCCTCGCCGCCCAGCTCTGTGCTGCCGGCACGTTCATCAAGCTCGACCCGACGCTGCGCCCGCGCAGCTACCTCGCGCGCAGCAGCCCGAGCGACGTCGCCCGGGTCGAGGACCGGACCTTCATCTGCTGCGAGCGCGAGGAGGACGCCGGACCGACCAACAACTGGAAGGCGCCGGCCGAAATGCGCGCGCTGCTGCAGACCGGGCTGGCCGACGGCACGCCGCCGCTCTTTCGCGGCTGCATGCGCGGCCGCACGATGTACGTGGTGCCGTTCTCGATGGGGCCGCTCGGCTCCGACATCTCGCACATCGGCGTCGAGCTCACCGACAGCGCCTACGTCGCGGTCAGCATGAAGATCATGACGAGGATGGGTCGCCCCGTCCTCGAGGTGCTCGGCAGCGACGGCCACTTCGTGCCGTGCATGCACTCGGTCGGCGCGCCGCTCGGTGCCGGCGAGAAGGACGTGCCGTGGCCCTGCAACTCGACGAAGTACATCGTCCACTACCCCGAGACGCAGGAGATCTGGAGCTACGGATCGGGCTACGGCGGCAACGCGCTGCTCGGCAAGAAGTGCTTTGCCCTGCGCATCGCCTCGACGATGGGCCGCTCGGAGGCCGACGCCGCGGCCGGCCGCCCCGGCTGGCTGGCCGAGCACATGCTGATCCTCGGCGTGACATCGCCGTCGGGCAAAAAGCACCACGTCGCGGCGGCGTTCCCGAGCGCGTGCGGAAAGACCAACTTCGCGATGCTCATCCCGCCGCCCGGGATGTCGGGCTGGAACGTGACGACGATCGGCGACGACATCGCCTGGATCAAGCCGGCCAAGGACGGTCGCCTGTTCGCGATCAACCCGGAGGCGGGCTACTTCGGCGTCGCCCCCGGCACCAACGAGAAGACCAATCCCAACTGCATGGCGAGCGTCGCCCACGACGCGATCTTCACCAACGTCGCCCTCACCGACGACGGCGACATCTGGTGGGAAGGCATGACCGACGAGCCGCCGGCGCACCTGATCGACTGGCAGGGCCGCGACTGGACTCCGCAGATCGCGAAGGAGACCGGCGCCAAGGCGGCGCACCCGAACGCGCGCTTCACCGTCGCCGCGACCAACAACCCGGCGCTCGATCCGGCCTGGGACTCGCCGACCGGCGTGCCGATCGACGCGTTCATCTTCGGCGGCCGGCGCTCGACGACGGTCCCGCTCGTCACCGAGGCGCGTGACTGGACCGAGGGCGTCTACATGGCCGCGACGATGGGCTCGGAGACCACGGCCGCCGCCGCCGGCGCCCAGGGCGTCGTGCGTCGCGACCCGTTCGCGATGTTGCCGTTCATGGGCTACAACATGAGCGAGTACTTCCGTCACTGGCTCGATCTCGGCGCGATCCTGCAGCGCTCCGGGGCGCGTCTGCCGAAGATCTACTGCGTCAACTGGTTCAGGAAGGGACCCGACGGCAAGTTCGTCTGGCCGGGCTACGGCGAGAACATGCGCGTGCTGCGCTGGATCGTCGAGCGCGTCGAGGGCGCCGCCGCTGGCGAGGCCAACGCGTTCGGCGTGACGCCCAGCCACCGCGACCTCGACTGGTCCGGGCTCGATTTCGACCCGGCGCGCTACGCGCTCGTCAGCAGCGTCGATCGCGACGCCTGGACCGGCGAGCTCGCGCTCCACGACGAGCTGTTCCGCCAGCTCGAGCACCGCCTGCCGCCCGAGCTGCCCGAGGTGCGTCGGCGGATCGCTGCCCGGCTCGCCGGTTGACGCCGCTCGCCTCGCGCCGGCGATGAGCCAGCCCGAATCGGAGCCGCCGTCGCGCGGCGCCGTCGCCGCCGCCGACCACGACCTGAGCGACGCCGAGTTCGCCGAGCTCGACGACATCCTGGCCGGCATCCCCGCGCCGCTCGAGCCGCTCGACGTCGTCATGCTCGACGGCTTCCTCTGCGGCGTGATCGTCCAGCCGACGCTGCCCGCTGTCGACGACTGGCTGCCCTTCGTCTTCGACGCCGGCGGCCATCGCTGGGGCGAGGCCGAGCCGTCGCCCGAGCAGCAGCGCGCGCGAGCGCTCATCCTGCGCCGGCACGCCGCCTTGAACCGCGCGATCGCCGAATACGGCAGCTTCGACCCGTTCATCCTCGAGGTCGACGAGGACGTCGCCGATGCCGACGAGCCCCACCCCGAGATCGCGGGCGCCCGTTCGCCCCGCGACGCGGCCGATGCCGCGCCGCCGATGGATCCGATCGGCGCGGCTGTGCTGCCGTGGGTCGCCGGCTTCGAGCAGGCGGTGCACCTCCTGCCGGGCCTGGCGGAGCTCGACGACCCGGCGGTCGCGACGACGCTGGCGCGCCTCTTCCGGTTCCTTCCCGACGACGAGCACGGCACCGCGGCGCTCGTCGCCCGCGAGCTTCCCGTCGCCTCGCTCGGCGACGCGATCGCGGAGGTCGCCGCGTGCGTCGCCGAGCTCTACGAGCTGACGCTGCCGTTGCGCTACAAGGTCCACGCGGTGCGCCGCGGGACGCCCAAGGTCGGCCGCAACGAACCCTGCCCGTGCGGCAGCGGGCGCAAGTTCAAGCAGTGCCACGGCGCTGCCGCGCCGTCCTGATGCGGCTGCAGCTTCTCTCCGACCTCCACCTCGAAACCGAGTCGTACGAGCCCGAGCCGGCGCCCGGCGCCGAGCTGCTCGTCCTCGCCGGCGACATCGACTCGCGCTGGGACGCGCTCGCGCGCTTTCGCGGCTGGCCGCAGCCGGTCGTCTTCGTCGCCGGCAACCACGAGTACGACGGTCGGGACGTCGACGCGTCGACCGCCGCGCTGCGCGAGGCGTGCGCGAGCCACGGCATCACGATGCTCGAGCGCGATCGCCTCGTCGTCGCCGACGCCGACGGCCGGCGGATCCGCATCGTCGGCACGACGCGCTGGGCCGACTTCGACCTCTTCGGCGTGGTCGGCCGCGCCAAGGCGATGCGCGCCGGCAGCTATTTCATGGACCTGATGCAGGCGACGCAGCGCGGCCAGCCGTTCGGCGTCGAGGCGATGCGGGCCGAGGCGCTCGTGTGCCGGGAATGGCTCGAGGCCGAGCTCAAGCGGCCGCGCGACGGCTGGGACCGCACCGTCGTCGTGACCCATTTCGCGCCGAGCGTGAAGAGCGCCGACCCGCGCTACGGCGCGCGAAGCGGCACGGCGAGCTTCTGCAACGCCGACGACGACCTGCTGCCGTTCGCGGACCTCTGGCTGCACGGCCACCTGCACTGCGTTCACGACTACGAGGTCGCCCGCGCGGGCGGGCCGACGCGCGTCGTCTGCAACTCGCGCGGGCACGAGCGGCGCGGCGAAGCGCAGGCGCACGAGCCTCGACTCGTCATCGAGGTCTGAGGGCGCGGCGGCGCGCGCCGCCGCCCGCTAGAAGCGCGAGCGGCGATGCAGCCGGTGGTCGAACCGGCTCACCGGCGCGGCGTGCTGCCGCGCCGCGATCTCGGCGGGCGATTCCGGCTGGATGGTCGTGATGGCGTCCAGGCCGAACGCCGTTCCCATGTCGGCCGGATCGTCGTCGAGGCGCCGTGCCGAGCGACGCGAGGTCGCGAGGTAGCGGCGGGCGCGGGCGATCAGGTTCATCGACTTCTCCGGGGCGACTCTGGGCGATCCCAGTATCGGGGCTCGCCCCGAAAGAAGCATCCCGCGGTCGAGGGGCGAAGCGGTCGCAATTGGCGTTGCGTGCGCAACGCGTCGTAACGTCGCCACGGTCAGTCCGGGACGTACTTGTTGCCCGCCGCTTTGTAACGAGCCACGGCCTTCTTCAGGTCGGTGTACTCCTCGCACGGCAGGAAGCACGCCTTGTCGAGCGCGGCCAGGCGCTCCTCGGCCTTCGCCAGGTTGCCGGTCATGAGGTAGAGCTCGCCCGAGTACTCGAGCGCGCCGCGATGGCGAGGCTCGATGCGCAGCGCCTCGTTGTAGTACTTCTCGGCCTCGGCCGCGTTGGCCGCATCGGCCTTGCGCAGGCTGTAGCCCATCAGGTTGTTCCACTCCGCACTGGCCGGGTCGTTGACCCTCTTCAGCTCGTCGACCGCGCCGGCCCAGTTCTTCTCGGCGATCTTCGTTCGCGCCGGCGTGAACTTGTCGTTCGCGGGCGCGATGTCCGCGGCGAACGAGGCGCCGGCGGCGAGGAGCAGAGACAGGGCGGCGATGCGCAGGGAAGCGAGGTCCATCGAGGTCTCCGGAGGGGATGCAGCGGCGCCGCAAAGGATAGCCCCGCCCGCGTCGAGCGGTGCGAGCCCGCGCACGCGCCTCTAGAATCGCGCGCCCTCCGCCGGCCCGGCGCCTGCCGAAGACCCATGCCGTCCGCCCTCTACTGCGCCATCGACTTCGGCACTTCGAATTCCGCCGTCGCCGTCCCCGACGGCGCGGCGATGCACCTGGTCGAGCTCGAGCCCGGCTTCCGCACGATGCCGACGGCGGTGTTCTATCCCGCAGAGAGCGACCGGCACGGCCGCGCCGCGCCGGCCCCGTGCGAATTCGGGCGGGCCGCGATCGCCGCCTACGTCGACGGCATCGACGGCCGGCTGATGCGGTCGATGAAGAGCATCCTGGGCAGCTCGCTCGTCGAGCAGACGACCGACGTCGGCGGTGGCCGCGGCGTTCGCTACATCGACATCGTCGCGACGTACCTGCGTCACCTGAAGACGTGCGCCGAAGCGTCGGCCGGGGGGCCGGTGGATCGTGCCGTGCTCGGCCGGCCGGTCTTCTTCGTCGACGACGACGCCGAGCGCGATGCCCGCGCCGAAGCCGCGCTGCGCCGGGCGGCCGCGAGCGCCGGCTTCCGGGAGATCGTCTTCCAGTACGAGCCGATCGCCGCCGCGTTCGACCACGAGCAGGCGGTGACGCGCGAAGAGAAGGTCCTCGTCGCCGACATCGGCGGCGGCACGTCGGACTTCTCGCTCGTTCGTGTCGGTCCCGATCGCAAGGGCCGGCTCGACCGCAAGGCCGACATCCTCGCCAACCACGGCGTCCACGTCGCCGGCACCGACTTCGACCGGCGCATCGAGCTGGCGAGCATCCTGCCGCTGCTCGGCTACGGCGCGTACGGGCCGAGCATCGACGGCGCGCCGCCGCGCGAGGTGCCGAGCGCGGTCTACTTCGACCTCGCGACCTGGCACCTCGTCAACACCGTCTACAACCCGCAGCGCGTCGTCGAGCTGCGCGCAATGCGCTCGTTCTATGCCGACGTCGCCCAGCACCGACGATTGATGACGGTCGTGACCGAGCACTACGGCCACGACCTGGTGGCGCGCGCCGAGGCCGCGAAGATCGCCGTCGCCGGCGGCGGTCGCGCGCGGATCGATCTCGAGCACGTCGAGCCGGGGCTCGCCAGCGGGCTCGATGAGGCCGACGCCGCGCGCGCGCTCGACGCGGACCTCGATCGCGTCGTCACCGCGGCGCGGACCACGGTGACGCAGGCCGGGCTGGCGGCGAACGACGTCGACGCGCTCTACCTCACCGGCGGCTCGACCGGGCTCGACCTCTTGAGCGAGCGGCTGCGCAGCGCGTTTCCCGGGGCCCGGCTCGTTC
>DATIDZ010000016.1:0-3540 GCA_035456045.1 Caldimonas sp. | reverse complement strand
TGCCGGCCGCGCTTCGTCAAGGAGCCGCTGATCGAGATCGAGCGCGGCCGCCATCCGGTGGTCGAGGCGCGTCTGCAGGAAAGCGGGACGCCGTTCATCGCCAACTCGGTGTGCCTCGACGCGCGCCGCCGCATGCTCGTCATCACCGGGCCGAACATGGGCGGCAAGAGCACGTTCATGCGCCAGGTGGCGCTGATCGCCCTGCTCGCGTCGATCGGCTCGTACGTGCCGGCCGCGATGTGCCGCCTCGGCCCGATCGACGCCATCCACACCCGCATCGGCGCCGCCGACGACCTCGCCAACGCGCAGTCGACGTTCATGGTCGAGATGACCGAGGCGGCGGCGATCGTCCACGCCGCGACCGAGCACTCGCTCGTCCTGATGGACGAGATCGGCCGCGGCACGTCGACCTTCGACGGCCTCGCCCTCGCCGGCGCGATCGCCCACCACCTGCACGACAAGAACCGCTCGTTCACGCTGTTCGCGACGCACTACTTCGAGCTCACCGACTTTCCGCTCCAGCACGAGCGCGCGCTCAACGTCCACGTCACGGCCGTCGAGAGCGGCGACGAGATCGCCTTCCTGCACGAGATCGAGGCCGGCCCGGCGAGCCGCAGCTACGGCGTCCAGGTCGCGCGCCTCGCCGGCATGCCGCCGGCGCTGCTGCGCCATGCGCGGAGCGCGCTCGAGCGCCTCGAGGCCGAGCGGATCGCGCGCCAGCCGCAGATCGACCTCTTCGCCGGCGCGGCGGCGGCCGCAGCCGACTCCGACGGGCGCGGCGGCGACGAGAAGCTCGCCGCGGCGCCCGTGGCGAATTCCGCGCTCGCCGAGGCGGTCGCCGCCCTCGACCCCGATATCCTCACCCCTCGCGAGGCGCTCGACGCGCTGTATCGCCTCAAGTCTTTGCACCAGGACCCGTCATGACCTATTGCGTAGCCGTCAAGCTCGACGCCGGACTGGTGTTCCTCTCCGACTCGCGCACCAACGCGGGGCTCGACCAGATCGGCACCTTCCGCAAGATGATGGTCTACGAGCGGCCGGGCGACCGCTTCATGATCATGCTGTCCGCGGGCAACCTCTCGATCTCGCAGCAGGTGCGCGAGATCCTGCAGATCGAGGAGCTGCACGAGGGCGATCGCCCGCCGGTCACGATCTGGAACGCGACCAGCATGTTCGACGCCGCCCGCGTGCTCGGGGCGGCGGTGCGCCACGTCTACGACCAGGACGGCGCGTCGCTGAAGAAGTCGGGCCTCGACTTCAACGCGTCGATGATCTTCGGCGGCCAGATCCGCGGCGAGGCGATGCGCCTGTTCCTCGTCTACTCGGCCGGCAACTTCATCGAGGCGACGCGCGAGACGTGCTTCTTCCAGATCGGCGAGTCGAAGTACGGCAAGCCCGTGCTCGACCGCATGATCCGGCCGTCGACGCCGCTCGACGAGGCCGCCAAGTGCGTGCTCGTGTCGATGGACTCGACGCTCAAGTCGAATCTCTCGGTCGGCCTGCCGCTCGACCTCGCGATCTACGAGGCGAACCGGTTCGAGTCGTCGCAGATCGTCTGCATCGACGAGCGGAACCCCTACTTCCAGATGATCCGCAGCAGCTGGGGCGAGAAGCTCCGCCAGGCGTTCGAGTCGATCGACGACCCGCAGTGGGACGTCGACCAGTCGGCGGCGGCGCCGCTCTGCGTGCCGTCGGTGCGCTACGAGTCGATGCGCAAGATCACGCACCCGGGCGAGAAGATCGTCTGAGGGCGATACCGGGGGTGGCGTGCGGGAGATGCGCGCCGGGGCGACGCCTATAATTGCGCTTTACCACCACGGCAAACGCACGACACGAGCGTGCGGGCGCCGATCGCAATGACCAAGTTCGTCTTCGTCACCGGCGGCGTGGTGTCCTCGCTGGGCAAGGGCATCGCTTCTGCGTCCCTCGCCGCGATCCTCGAATCGCGGGGCCTCAAAGTCACCCTCATCAAGCTGGATCCGTACCTCAACGTCGATCCGGGAACGATGTCGCCGTTCCAGCATGGCGAGGTGTTCGTCACCGACGACGGCGCCGAGACCGACCTCGACCTCGGCCACTACGAGCGCTTCATCACGACGCGGATGAAGAAGACGAACAACTTCACGACCGGCCAGATCTACAAGAGCGTGCTCGAGAAGGAGCGCCGCGGCGACTACCTCGGCAAGACGGTGCAGGTGATCCCGCACGTCACCAACGAGATCCAGGAGTTCATCCGGCGCGGCGCCGGCGCGGAAGCCGGACCGGGCGCGTACGACGTCGCGATCGTCGAGATCGGCGGCACCGTCGGCGACATCGAGTCGCTGCCCTTCCTGGAGGCGGTGCGCCAGATGAGCCTCAAGATGGGCCCGGGCAGCTGCGCCTTCCTGCACCTGACGCTCGTGCCCTGGATCCCGGCCGCCGGCGAGCTGAAGACCAAGCCGACGCAGCACAGCGTCCAGAAGCTGCGCGAGATCGGCATCATGCCGGACGCCCTGCTCTGCCGGGCCGACCGGCCGATCCCCGACGAGGAGCGCGCCAAGATCTCGCTGTTCGCGAACGTGCACGAGTTCGGCGTCATCTCGGTGTGGGACGTCGACACGATCTACAAGGTGCCGCGCATGCTGCATGCGCAGGGCCTCGACGAGCTGATCTGCGCCAAGCTCCAGCTGCACACCAAGCCCGCAAACCTGACGCGCTGGGACAAGCTCGTCGACGAGGTCGAGCACCCGAAGCACGAGGTCACGATCGCGATGTGCGGCAAGTACGTCGACCTCTCCGACTCGTACAAGTCGCTCAACGAGGCGCTGCGCCACGCCGGCATCCACAACCACGCGCGCGTCAAGGTCGAGTACATCGACTCCGAGGACCTGACCGCGACGAGCGTCGCCAACCTGGCCCGCTTCGACGCGATCCTCGTTCCCGGCGGCTTCGGCAAGCGCGGCGTCGAGGGCAAGATCCTCGCGGCGCAGTACGCGCGCGAGAAGAAGATCCCGTACCTCGGCATCTGCCTCGGCATGCAGGTCGCGACGATCGAGTACGCCCGCCACAAGGCCGGCCTGGCCGGCGCCAACAGCACCGAGTTCGATCCCGATGCCGAGCACCCCGTGATCGCGCTGATCGACGAGTGGGAGGATCCCGACGGACAGGTCCAGAAGCGGACCGCTCAGTCCGACCTCGGCGGCACGATGCGGCTCGGCGCCCAGAGCTCCGACGTCAAGCCGGGGACGCTCGCCCACGACATCTACGGCAACGTGCTGACCGAGCGCCATCGTCACCGCTACGAGGCCAACGAGAACTACCTCGAGCGGCTCACCGAGGCCGGCCTGGTGATCTCGGCGATCACTCAGCGCGAGAAGCTGACCGAGATCGTCGAGCTGCCGACGAGCGTCCACCCGTGGTTCATGGGCGTCCAGTTCCACCCCGAATTCAAGTCGACGCCCTGGGGCAGCCACCCGCTCTTCAAGTCGTTCATCCACGCCGCGCTGGCGCACCAGGCCGAGCGCGCGGAGAAGGTCGCGGCTTGAAGCTCTGCGGCTTCGA
>DATIDZ010000015.1:0-7029 GCA_035456045.1 Caldimonas sp. | reverse complement strand
ATCGCGCGCGACGACGAGCTCCGTCGTGCCTTCCTGCGGCAGCACGCGCGACGCCTCGTCGAGCCGGCGCAGCCGCCAGCCGTCGACGGCGATCAACTCGTCGCCCGGCGCGACGCCGGCGCGCTCGGCCGCACCGTCGCGCAGGACGTGCGTGACCTTGACACCGGTGAACGCGCTCT
This sequence comes from Caldimonas sp., assembly GCA_035456045.1. Classification (GTDB taxonomy): domain Bacteria; phylum Pseudomonadota; class Gammaproteobacteria; order Burkholderiales; family Burkholderiaceae_C; genus Schlegelella_A. Next base: position 6,850 of record DATIDZ010000015.1, on the reverse strand, counting down.
CGCTGGCGCGAACGCCCAGCCGCTGCGCGAACGTCGCCGCCTGCGCATCGAGGTCGACGCCGAAGCGGCGCAGAAGCGCCGGCACCGGCAGCTCGTCGGTGGCGTGCACCCAGGCGGCGATCTCGCCCTCGAACGAACGGCCGCTGACGCTCTCGAGCGCGGCGGCGATGTCGGCCTCGTCGATCGCGCCGCCGCCGCTCTTCTGCCAGAGCAGGCGCATGACGTCGTCGAGCGAGCCCTTGCCTTCGCTGCGCAGGGTGAGGTCGAAGGCGAGCGCGACGAGCGAGCCCTTGGCGTAGTAGCTGATCGTCGCGTTGGGCGTGTTCTCGTCGGCGCGGTAGTACTTGACCCAGGCATCGAAGCTCGCCTCGGCGACGCTCTGCACCAGCCGCCCGGGCGACGCCTGGACGGAGGAGATCGTCGTCGCCAGCAGCTTCAGGTAGCGCGGCGCATCGATCAGGCCGGCGCGCAGCACGAACAGGTCGTCGTAGTACGACGTGAAGCCTTCGAAGAACCAGAGCAGCCGCGTGTAGTTCTCGCGGGCGTAATCGAAGCTCGAGAACTCGCGCGGCTTGAGGCGCTTCACGTTCCACGCGTGGAAGTACTCGTGCGCGATCAGGCCGAGGACGCCGACGTAGCCGTCGCTCGTCTCGGGCCGGGCGGGCGGGGGCTTGCCGGCCTCGGCCGGCGCGCGACGAGGCAAGTCCCGACGCGGCGCTACGAGCGCGGTGCTCGACCGGTGTTCGAGGCCGCCGCGGCCGTCCTCGAGCGCGTTGAGCATGAACAGGTAGCGATCGAAAGGCGCCCGGCCGCTGCCGTGCCAGAACGCGATCTCCGCCTCGCACAGCCGCTTGCAGTCGGCGATCAGCCGCTCGCCGTCGAAGTCGGGCCAGGCGCCGGCGACGACGAACTCGTGCGGGATGCCCGCCGCATCGAAGCGACCGCGCCAGAACCGCCCGAGCTCGACGGGATGGTCGACGAGCGTGTCGTAGTCCGACGCGACGAACTCGTGCTCGCCGCCGCCGGCGAGCGGCTCGAGCGACGTCGCGACGTCCCAGCCGGCAGGCAGGCCGCGCAGCGCGAGCGCATGCGGCTCGCCTTCGCGGCCATGGACGCGCAGGCAGACGCCGGTGCCGTTGAAGAAGGCGCGCGATGCATCGAGAAAGGCCGCTCGCACCGACGTGTCGAAGGCGTGGACCTGGTAGCGGACGAGCAGCGGAACGCCGGGCGCAGCGCGCGCCAGCCACGTCGCCTTGTCGAGCTGCTCCAGCGGCAGCGCCGCGCCGCCCTGCTCGGCCGTCAGCGCGGCGAGATGGCGCGCGAATTCGCGGACCAGGTAGCTGCCCGGGATCCAGGCCGGCAGGCTGAGGCGCTGCTCTGAATCGGGGCGCTCGATGCGCAGCTCGACCGAAAAACTGTGGCGGTGGGTCGCGCCGACATCGACGACATAGCGGATCATCGGCCGATTGTCGCCGCCGCCACGAGGCGGGGATCGGAGGCAAGATGGCGACCCTGCCGAGCCATCGAGGACCGTCGAGCCCGGGTCGATGCGCCGCGCTGATCAGAGAGCAGAAGGAGCCCGCCATGACCGCCATGCCATATCCGCCGGCCTTCGTCCGCCCGGCCCGCTTCAGCGCCGCCGAGTGGGAGGCGCGCGTCCAGCTCGCCGCCGCCTACCGCATCTTCGATCACCTCGGCTGGACCGAGCTGATCTACAACCACATCTCGCTGCGCGTGCCGGACGAGCAGGGGCACTACCTCATCAACCCGTTCGGCCTGCACTACTCGGAGGTGTGCGCGTCGAACCTGGTCAAGGTCGACCTCGAAGGCCGGATCGTCGGCCACGCCGACTGGCCGATCAACCCGGCCGGAATCACCTTCCACGGCGCCATCCACGCGACGCTGCCCGACGCGCACTGCGTCATGCACCTGCACACGACCGAGACGCAGGCCGTGTGCTGCCTCAAGGACGGGCTGGCCTTCACCAACTTCTACGCCGCGCAGCTCTACGGCAAGGTCGCGTACCACGACTTCGAGGGCATCACCGTCCACGCCGACGAAGGCGCGCGGATCCTGAAGAGCGCCGAGGGGCGGCCGGTGCTGCTGCTGCGCAACCACGGGCCGGTGACGATCGGCGCGACGGTGGCGCAAGCGCTCGTCCTGATGTGGACCGTGACCCGCGCCTGCGAGGTGCAGCTGGCGACGCAGTCGATGGGCGAGGCCATTCCGATCCCGCGCGCCGTGCTGGAGAAGTGCGTCGCCGACTCGTTCCAGTTCAGCCCGAAGTACAGCTCGGGCGAGGATGCGTTCGCGGCGCTGCGGCGGCTGGTCGACCGCAAGGACCCGAGCTACCGGCTGTAGCCCGCCCCGCTCGGCCCGTCAGCCCGGCGTCTTCGTGCGGGTCGCTGCGAGCTGCTTCTCGATCTGCTCCGTGTTCATCGCGCCGGCCTGGCTGCGGCCGTCCTCGAACACCAGGCCGGGCGTGCCGCGGATGCGGTGCTTCTGGCCGAACGCGTAGTTGCGCTGCAGCGCGGAGCTGTCGCACTGCGGGCTGTCGCTGACCATCGTGCCCTTGAGCATCCAGTCGCGCCACGCCTTGGTGTTGTCCTTGGCGCACCAGATCTGCTTGGATTTCTCGGGCGAATCGCCGCCGAGGATCGGGTAGAGGAAGGTGTAGACGGTGACGTCCTTGACCGCCTGCAGGTCCTTCTCGAACTTCTTGCAGTAGCCGCAGTTGGGATCCGCGAAGACGACGAGCTTTCTCTCGCCGGTGCCCTGCTTCCAGACCATCGCGTCCTTCAGGGGCAGCGACTTGAAGTCGATCGCGGTCAGCTTGCCGATGCGCTCCTCGGTGAGGTTGACGCGGGTCCGCGTGTCGATCAGCTGGCCCTCGATGATGTAGTTGCCCTGCTCGTCGGAGTAATACAGGTCGGTGCCGACGCGAAGCTCGTAGAGGCCGGGGATGGCCGTCTTGGTGATCTCGTCGATCTTCGGGAACTGCGGCACGCGCTCGCTGATGTTCTTGCGGATCGCCGCATCGTCGGCGAACGCAGCGGAGGCCAAAGACAGGCCGAGGACGAGGCCGGCGGCGAAGCGCGAGGATCGTTTCATGACGGTCTTTCAGGAGTCGAGCGCGCGGGCGGTGAGCCAGCGCTTGAGCGGGGCGACGCGATTGACGATGGACATTCCATTGTTGCGGAGTTCGCGGATCGGTGCCGACGGCTCGGCGAACAAGCGCAGCAAACCGTCGGTAATGCGCGTCATCGCCCAGGTCGGCGCGGCGCGCTGCCGTACGTACCGACGAAGCAACCGTTCGTCGCCGACACCGCGCCACGGTTCGCGCTCGGCGATCACCGCGGCGAGCGCCGCGACGTCGGCGAGCCCGAGGTTGAGGCCCTGCCCCGCGAGCGGGTGGACGAGGTGGGCGGCGTCGCCGACGAGCACCCAGCCGGGACCGCACCAGGTTGTCGCGCCGCCGACGACGAGCGGCCAGGCGGCGCGCGCCGAGCCGAGGCGCAGCATGCCGACCTCGGCGCCGGCCGCCGAGGCGAGCTCGGCCTCGAACGCCGCCGGCTCGAGGGCCAGCAGCGCGTCGGCGCGTTCGGTCGGCAGCGACCAGACCAGCGCGTACGAGCGCTCCGCCTCGGGCCGGTCGAACGGCAGCAGCGCCAGCACGTCGGGCGAGCGAAACCACTGTCGCGCGACGTGGCGATGCGGCAGCGTCGCGACGAGCCGCGCGGCGATCGCCTTCTGGCCGTAGTCGCTGCGCGCGAAGCCGGCGTCGAGCGCATGCAATGTCGCCGCGGCGGCGCGACCCTCGCAATGAGCGACGAGCGTCGCGGAGACGTCGACGTCGACGCGCGTCACGTGCGGCGCGAAGCGCAGGGCCGCGTCGAGCTCGTGCTCGAGCGCGGCGGCATCGGTGATGACGGCGAGCGTGCCGACGCGCTGCTCCCAGGCCGAGAACTCGAGCTCGCCCGACGCCGAATCGCCGCGCACGACCATGTCGTGGACCGGCGTCGCCGCGCCGGCGCCGAGCGTGTCCCAGACCTTGAGGCGCTGCAGCAGATCGACCGACGCCGCGTTGAGCGCGTAGGCGCGAACGTCGTCGCGCGGCGACGATGCAGCGCTCGCGCCTCGGAGCGCGACCGCGAGCCCGAGCCGCGCCAGTGAAAGCGCCAGGCTCTTGCCGACGATCCCCGCGCCGCTCACCTGCACGTCGTAGCGCTGCATCGCAGCGATTGTAGGGAGCCGCTGCGGAGACAATCGACACCCGTCGCCGCGTCGGCGACGTGCTGCCCCGAGGAGATCCGCCATCGCCACCGACCTCGACGTGACACTCGAATCGATCCACGTCTACCCCGTCAAGTCGTGCGCCGGCAGCGCGCCGCGCGAGGCCGTGCTCACCGAGACCGGCCTCGACCTCGACCGCCAATGGGTCGTCGTCGATCCGGGCGGTGTCTTCGTCACGCAGCGCGAGCTGCCGCGCATGGCCCTCGTGCAGACGACGCTGAAAGCGAGCGAGCTGATCCTGCGCGCGCCGGGGATGCTCGCCCTGCACGTCGCCGTCGATCGGGTCGAGGAGCGCACCCAGGTCGAGGTGTGGGGCGACCGCGTCGCCGCCTACGACATGGGTGCGCTGTGCGCGCAGTGGTTCAGCGACTTCCTCGGCCGCCCCCTGCGGCTGGCGCGCTTCGATCCCGAGGCCCCGCGCCATGCCGACCGCCAGTGGACGAAAGCGATCGAGGCCGACAACGCATTTCAGGATGGCTTCCCTCTCCTCGTCGCCTCGGCGGCGTCGATCGACGAGTTGAACCGCCGCCTCGCCAGGAGCGGCGAGCCGGCGGTCATGCTCGCGCGCTTTCGGCCGAACCTCGTGCTCGGCGGCCTGGACGCCAACGGCGAGGACCACCTCGACGAGATCGCCTTCGCGACCCCGCAGGGCGCGGTCCGGCTCAAGCTCGTCAAGCCGTGCGTCCGCTGCTCGATCCCCGACGTCGATCCCGCCACCGGCGCGCCTGGCCACGCGGTGGGCGACGCGCTGTCCCGCTACCGGGCCGACCCGCGAATGGGCGGAGCGATCACGTTCGCGATGAACGCGGTCGTCGTCGAGGGAATCGATCGCACGCTGACGACGGGCATGCGCGGCACGGCGAGCTACGCCTTCGCCTAGGACCCGATCCAGCGCGCCGGATGCAGCGCTTCAAGACCTGGCAGCTGTTCGCGATCTGCGTCGTCGTCTGGGGCACGACGTGGCACGCGATCACCTACCAGCTGTACGACTTCTCCGCCGAGCTGGGCGTCGCGGTTCGCTTCGCCCTCGCCGGCGCGGCCGTGCTGGCGCTCTGCCGTTGGCGCCGCGTGCCGCTCGCCTGTTCGGTCGCCGACCACGGCGCGCTCGCACTGCAGGGCGTCTTCCTCTACGGCGTCTCGTACGTGTGCGTCTACCACGCCGAGCGCTTCGTCCCCTCGGGGCTCGTCGCGGTCGGCTACTCGGCGTCGCCGCTGCTCGCGGCCATCGGCGCGGCGCTCCTCTTCGGCACCGCGCTGAGCCGGCGCTTCATCGTGGGCGGCGTGCTCGGCGTGTGCGGCGTCGTCGTCATCTTCTGGACCGAGATCACGCACGCGAGCGGCGGCGAGCGGGCCGCGCTCGGCGCGCTGCTCACCATCGCGTCGGTGCTGCTGTCGGCGGTCGGCAGCTTGGTCGCGAGCCGCAACCGCGAGCGCGGCATCGCACTGCTGCCCGCGATGGGGTTCGGCATGGTCTACGGCGCGATCGCCGCGGCCGTCGTCGCCCTCGCCTTCGGCCGCGCCCTCTCGCTGCCGACCGCCTTGAGCTGGTGGCTGTCGCTCGCCTACCTGGCGTTCGCCGGCTCGGTGCTCACCTTCGCCTGCTTCCTGACGCTGCAGGATCGCGTCGGCGTCGGGCGCACCGGCACCATCGGCGTGATGACGCCGCTGCTGGCGCTGCTGGTCTCGCTCGCCTTCGAGGGATTCCGGCCGGACCTGCTCACCGCGGCCGGCGCCGCGCTCACCGTCGCCGGCAACGCGCTGATGCTCAGCCCCAGGCGCTTCGGTCGTGCGTCGGCGGCGCCGGCCGCTCGGGCAGCGGAATGAACTCGGTCTCGCCCGGGATGCGCGGAAAGCGCTGGGCGACCCAGGCGTCCTCGGCCGCGCGGATCCGCTCGCGCGTGGTCGCGACGAAATTCCACGACAGGAAGCGATGGCCGAGCGGCTCGCCGCCGACGAGGAAGACGCGGCCGCCGCGCGGCGCGGCGAGCTTGGGCGTCGTGCCCGGCTCGAGGACGACCATCGTGCACTCGTCGAACTTGACGCCGTCGACCTCGATCGGATGGTCGAGCGCGTAGAGCGCGCGCTCGCTGGCATCGGCGGCGGGCAGCGCGACCGACGTGCCTCGGGCAACGTCGAGGTCGAAGACGACGGCGAGCGTCGGCGAGGCCGTCCGGACCGGCGACGTGGCGCCGTACGCCGACCCGGCGACGACGTGCGCGGTCGCGCCCTCGATGCGCACGCGCGGGATGTCCCCGGCGGGCACGTGCTGGAACGACGGCGCCGAGTCCTCCTCGGCTTCGGGCAGCGCGATCCAGAGCTGCAGGCCGTGGCTGCGGTGCGCCTTGTCGATCAGCTCCTTCGGCGTGCGCTCGGAATGGACGATGCCGCGCCCGGCCGACATCCAGTTGACGGCGCCGGGCTCGATGCGCTGGACCACGCCGGTCGAGTCGCGATGCATGATCGCACCCTCGAACAGGTAGGTCAGCGTCGCCAGGCCGATGTGCGGGTGCGGGCGAACGTCGTGGTGGGCGCCGGCCGGCACGTCGAGCGGCCCGAA
>DATIDZ010000014.1:0-9098 GCA_035456045.1 Caldimonas sp. | reverse complement strand
AGGAGGTGCACATCCCCGAGACGATCTCGGTGGCCGACCTCGCCCACAAGATCTCGGTCAAGGCCTCCGAGGTCATCAAGCAGCTGATGAAGCTCGGCCAGATGGTCACGATCAACCAGCAGCTCGACCAGGAGACGGCGATGATCGTCGTCGAGGAAATGGGGCACACGGCGCTTGCCGCCAAGCTCGACGATCCGGACGCGTTCCTCGAGGAGGAAAACCAGGCCGACGCCGAGCAGGAGTCCTTGCCTCGCGCGCCGGTCGTGACCGTCATGGGCCACGTCGACCACGGCAAGACCTCGCTCCTCGACTACATCCGCACCAGCCGCGTCGCGGCGGGCGAGGCCGGCGGGATCACGCAGCACATCGGCGCCTATCACGTCCAGACGCCGCGCGGGATGATCACCTTCCTCGACACCCCGGGCCACGCCGCCTTCACGGCGATGCGGGCGCGCGGCGCCAAGGCGACCGACATCGTCATCCTCGTCGTCGCCGCCGACGACGGCGTGATGCCGCAGACCAAGGAAGCGATCTCGCATGCCAAGGCCGCCGGCGTTCCGATCGTGGTCGCGATGAACAAGATCGACAAGCCGGAAGCCAACATCGAGCGCGTCAAGTCCGAGCTCGTCGCGGAGCAGGTCGTACCCGAGGACTTCGGCGGCGATTCTCCGTTCGTGGGCGTCTCCGCCAAGACGGGGCAGGGCATCGACACCCTGCTCGAGCAGGTCCTGCTCCAGGCCGAAGTGCTCGAGCTGAAGGCGCCCAAGGAGGCAATGGCCAAGGGCATCGTCATCGAGGCGCAGCTCGACAAGGGCCGGGGCCCGGTCGCGACCGTGCTGGTGCAGAGCGGCACGCTCAAGCGCGGCGACGTCGTGCTGGCGGGCTCGAGCTTCGGCCGCGTGCGCGCGATGCTCGACGAGAACGGCAAGCCGATCGACGAGGCCGGCCCCTCGATCCCCGTCGAGATCCAGGGCATGACCGAGGTGCCGCAGGCCGGCGACGAGTTCATGGTCCTGGGCGACGAGCGCCGGGCGCGCGAGATCGCGACCTTCCGTCAGGGCAAGTACCGCGACGTCAAGCTCGCGCGCCGCCAGGCCGCGAACCTCGAGAACATGATGGAGCAGATGGGCCAGGGCGCCAAGCAGACGCTCCCGCTCATCGTCAAGGCCGACGTCCAGGGCTCGCAGGAAGCGCTCGCGCAGTCGCTGCTCAAGCTCTCGACCGACGAGGTCAAGGTGCAGATCGTGCACGCCGCGGTCGGCGGCATCAGCGAGAGCGACATCAACCTCGCGATTGCGTCGAAGGCCGTCATCGTCGGCTTCAACGTCCGCGCCGATGCCGGGTCGAGGAAGCTCGCCGAGAACAACGGCGTCGACATCCGCTACTACAACATCATCTACGACGCGGTCGACGAGATCAAGGCGGCGATGACCGGCATGCTCGCCCCCGAGCAGCGCGAGGAGACGATCGGCACGGCCGAGATCCGCACGGTGTTCGTGGCGTCGAAGATCGGCACGGTGGCCGGCTCGATGGTCACCGCGGGCATCGTCCGCCGCGGCGCACGCTTCCGCCTGCTGCGCGAGAACGTCGTCATCTACACGGGCGAAGTCGAGTCGGTGCGACGCATGAAGGACGACGTCCGCGAGGTGGCCGCCGGCTTCGAGTGCGGCATCAAGCTGAAGAACTACAACGACATCAAGGAAGGCGACCTGCTCGAGTTCTTCGAGGTCAAGGAAGTCGCCCGAACGCTGTAGGCGGCGCCGGCTTTCGCCCGAACCCCGCCCTCCACAAGACGGCGGGGTTCTTGTTTGAGCCGAAGGAAACCACACCATGCGACACAAACCATCGATCCCGAACCGCGGCTTCCGCGTCGCCGACCAGATCCAGCGCGACGTCGCCGAGCTGATCCGCGACCTCAAGGATCCGCGCATCGGCATGGTCACGGTCAACGCCGTCGAGGTCACGCCCGATTACGCCCACGCGACCGTCCTGTTCTCGGTCCTCGTCGGCGACCCCGCGGAGTGCGAGCAAGCGCTCAACGAGGCCGCCGGCTTCATCCGCAACGGCCTGTTCAAGCGCCTGCAGATCCACACCGTGCCGACCCTGCACTTCAAGTTCGACCGCACGACCGAGCGCGCTGCCGAGCTGACGGCGCTGATCGCCAAGGCGAACTCGACGCGCGCCAAGGACGACTGACATCGTGAACGCCACGGCGGGCGCGCGCCCGAAGATCGCTCGCCGTCCGGTTCACGGCGTCCTCCTCCTCGACAAGGACGCGGGCGCGTCGAGCAACGCGGCGCTGCAGCGGGCCAAGCGCCTCTACCGTGCCGAGAAGGCCGGCCACACCGGCACGCTCGACCCGCTGGCGAGCGGCCTCCTGCCGCTCTGCTTCGGTGCCGCGACGAAGTTCGCGCAGGCGAGCCTCGACGCCGACAAGCGCTACCTTGCGACCCTTCGCCTCGGCGTGACGACGACCACCGGCGATCGCGAAGGCGACGTGGTGAGCAAGGCGGCCCCCGTCGCCGTCGGGCGAAGCGACCTAGAGGCCGCGTGCGACCGCTTCGTCGGCGACATCGACCAGGTTCCCCCGATGCACTCGGCGCTCAAGCGCGACGGCAAGCCGCTGTACGAGTACGCGCGCGCCGGCATCGAGCTCGAGCGCGTCGCCCGTCGGGTTCGCATCCATTCGATCGATGTCGTCGAGGGCAGCGCCGACCTGTGGACGCTCGACGTCCGCTGCAGCAAGGGCACCTACATCCGCACCCTCGGCGAAGACATCGGCGCCGCGCTCGGCTGCGGCGCCCACCTCGACGCGCTGCGTCGGGTCGCCAGCGGCGCACTCGACATCGGAGCGGCGAGCACGCTCGCGCAGCTCGACGGCCTCGACGAGGCGGCGCTCGACGCCCGCCTGCTGCCGCCCGACGCGCTCGTCGCCGCGTGGCCGCGCGTCGTCCTCTCCGGCGACGACGCCGGGCGATTCCTCTCCGGCGTCCGCCGCCGGCTCGATCTCGCCGACGCGCCGGCGTTGCGCGTCTACGGCCCCGAACCCGGCGCCTTCCTGGGCACCGGACACGTCGTCGCCGGCGAGCTCATCGCCTCGCGCCTGCTCAGCCCCGCCGAGGTCGGCGCGCTCGTCGTCGCCGAGCGCCGACCCCACCTTGTCTCCGAAAGCCTCTTCGCATGACCCGCCAGATCAGAAACATCGCCATCATCGCCCACGTCGACCATGGCAAGACGACGCTTGTCGACCAGCTGCTGCGCCAGAGCGGCACCTTCCGCGCCAACGAGAAGGTGGCCGAGCGCGTGATGGACTCGAACGACCTCGAGCGCGAGCGCGGCATCACGATCCTCGCCAAGAACTGCGCGGTCGAGTGGAAGGGCACCCACATCAACATCGTCGACACCCCCGGCCACGCCGACTTCGGCGGCGAAGTCGAGCGCGTGCTGTCGATGGTCGACTCGGTGCTGCTCCTCGTCGATGCCGTCGAAGGGCCGATGCCGCAGACGCGCTTCGTCACCAAGAAGGCGCTCGCGCTCGGGCTGAAGCCGATCGTCGTCGTCAACAAGGTCGACCGGCCGGGCGCGCGCGAGGACTACGTCGTCAACGCGACCTTCGACCTGTTCGACAAGCTCGGCGCCAACGAGCAGCAACTCGACTTTCCGGTCATCTTCGCGTCGGGCCTGAACGGCTGGGCGACGCTCGAGAAGGGCGCCACCGGCACCGACCTCGCGCCGCTCTTCGACGCGATCCTGCAGCACGTGCCGGCGCACGAGGGCTCGCCCGACGACGCGCTGCAGCTGCAGATCTGCTCGCTCGACTACTCGACCTACGTCGGCCGGATCGGCATCGGCCGGATCAACCAGGGCACGCTCAAGCCCATGCAGGACGTCGCCGTCTACTCCGGGCCGGATTCGACGCCGATCAAGGCGCGAGTCAACCAGGTGCTGAAGTTCGAGGGCCTCGAGCGCCAGCAGGCGACCGAGGCGGGACCGGGCGACATCGTCCTCATCAACGGCATCGAAGGCGTCGGCGTCGGCGTGACGCTGACCGACCTCGAGCGGCCGCTTCCCCTGCCGATGCTTCAGGTCGACGAGCCGACGCTGACGATGAACTTCTGCGTCAACAACTCGCCGCTCGCCGGCCGCGAAGGCAAGTTCATCACCAGCCGGCAGATCCGGGACCGGCTCGACCGCGAGCTGCAGTCGAACGTCGCGCTGCGCGTGCGCGACACCGACGAGGACGGCGTCTTCGAGGTCATGGGCCGGGGCGAGCTGCACCTGACGATCCTGCTCGAGAACATGCGTCGGGAGGGCTACGAGCTCGCCGTGTCGAAGCCGCGCGTCGTATTTCATTACGAAGGCGACACGCGGCTGGAGCCGATCGAGTTCGTCACGGCCGACGTCGAGGACCAGCACCAGGGCGCCGTCATGCAGGCGCTCGGCGAGCGCCGCGCCGACCTCGTCAACATGGAGCCGGACGGCATGGGGCGCGTCCGCCTCGACTACAAGATCCCGGCGCGCGGACTGATCGGCTTCCAGAACGAGTTCCTGAACCTGACGCGCGGCACCGGCCTGATCAGCAACATCTTCGACAGCTACGAGCCGTACAAGGGCGAGATCGAAGGGCGCAAGAACGGCGTCCTGATCAGCCAGGACGACGGCGAGGCGGTCACCTATTCGCTCGGCAAGCTCGACGATCGAGGCCGCATGTTCGTCAAGGCCGGCGACCCGCTCTACGAGGGCATGGTGATCGGCATCCACTCGCGCGACAACGACCTCGTTGTCAACGCGGTGCGCGGCAAGCAGCTTACCAACTTCCGCGTCTCCGGCAAGGAAGACGCGATCAAGATCACGCCGCCGATCCAGCTCCCTCTCGAATATGCGGTCGAGTTCATCGCCGACGACGAGCTCGTCGAGATCACGCCGAAATCGATCCGCATCAGGAAGCGCCACCTGAAGGAGCACGAGCGCAAGAAGGCGTCGCGCGAGGCGGCCTGAGCCCCCGGCGCCGGCCGCGCCCGGCGAATCCACCGGCCGGGCGGCGCGCCCGGCGCCGGCCGCTCAGACGAGCTCGGCGTTGATCGCGGCGAGCGCCGCCGACCCGGGGCAGAGCTCGCGCTCGCCGAGGCGATTCAGCGGCGTGGCGACCGTGTTCAGGTGACCGTGCAGGTCCTCGGCCTCGGCGCGAACGTAGAGGAGGCCGGTCAGGATCTCGCCGCGCGCCTCGTGCGTCGCGATGTGGGTCATGGCGGCGACGCGGTCGCTCGGGTCGTAGCCCTCCGCGAGCTTGCGCAAGCGCAGCACGCTGCCGTCGTGCTGTGTCACCTCGATGACCTCGCCCGGCGAATACATCGCCGTGATGGCGCCGCGCTGCGGCATGAAGTCGAGCCGGTTGACCGCCTCGTTGTGCGCGCGAACGTAGTCGTAGCTCTTGGTGCTGCCGGCATGGTTGTTGAAGGCGACGCACGGGCTGATGATGTCGATCAGCGCCGCGCCGCGGTGGCTGAGCGCGCCCTTGATCAGCGGCACCAGCTGCTCCTTGTCGCCGGAGAAGCTGCGCGCGACGTAGCTGGCGCCGAGCTGCAGCGCCATGGCGACGAGGTCGATGGCCGTGTCGGTGTTGATCGCGCCCTTCTTGCTCTTGCTGCCCTGGTCGGCGGTCGCGGAGAACTGGCCCTTCGTGAGGCCGTAGACGCCGTTGTTCTCGACCAGGTACGTCATGTTGACGCCGCGCCGCATCGCATGCGCGAACTGGCCGAGGCCGATCGACGCCGAGTCGCCGTCGCCGCTGACGCCGAGGTAGAGCAGGTCGCGGTTGGCCAGGTTGGCACCGGTCAGCACCGACGGCATGCGGCCATGCACGGTGTTGAAGCCGTGCGACGCGCCGAGGAAGTAGTCGGGCGTCTTCGACGAGCAGCCGATCCCCGAGAGCTTGGCGACGCGATGCGGCTCGATGTCGAGCTCCCAGCACGCCTGCACGAGCGCTGCCGAGATCGAGTCGTGCCCGCAGCCGGCGCAAAGGGTCGAGATCTTGCCTTCGTAGTCGCGCCGCGTGAAGCCGAGCTTGTTGCTCGGCAACGTGGGGTGATGCAGCTTGGGCTTGGCCAGGTACGTCATGCCGCGAGACCCTTCTTCGCGATCTTTGCGATCGGCTCGACGTTGTCGGCTCTCACCCGTGCGGCGATCGCCTCGATGATGAAGCGCGCGGTGATCGGCGTGCCGTCGTAGTGAAGGATCGGCTCGAGCTTGGCCGGGTCGATCTCCTGCTCGTTGACGAGCATCATGCGCAGCTGCGCGTCTCGGTTCTGCTCGACGACGAACACCGTCTCGTGGTCGGCGATGAAGCGGTCGACCGCGGCGCTGAACGGGAACGCGCGCACCCGCAGCGTGTCGACGTGGATGCCGCCGGCCTGGAGCGCGTCGTAGGCCTCGCCCATCGCGGGGCTGGTCGAGCCGAAGTAGATGACGCCGAAGCGCGTCTCGCGCGCCGCCTTGCGCAGGACGGGCTGCGGAACGAGCTCCTTGGCGGTCTCGAACTTCTCGAGCAGGCGCGTCACGTTGTACAGGTAGTCCGGGCCGGCCTCCGAGTAGCGCGCGTATGCGTCGCGCGTGGTGCCGCGCGTGAAATAGGCGCCGCGGCTCGGATGCGTGCCGGGGAGGGTACGGTAGGGGATGCCGTCGCCGTCGACGTCGAGGTAGCGGCCGAAGTCCTTGCCGGCCTCGAGCTCCTGCTCGGTCATCACCTTGCCGCGGTCGTACGTGCGCGAATCGTCCCAGGCGAGCGGCTCGCACAGGCGGTGGTTCATGCCGATGTCGAGGTCGGTCATGACGAAGATCGGCGTCTGCAGACGGTCGGCCAGGTCGAGCGCGGCCGCGGCGAAGTCGAAGCATTCGCGCGGATCCTCGGGGAACAGCAGGACGTGCTTGGTGTCGCCGTGCGATGCGTACGCGCAGCTGAGCAGATCGGCCTGCTGGGTGCGCGTCGGCATGCCGGTCGACGGGCCGCCGCGCTGCACGTCGATGATCGTCACCGGGATCTCGGCGAAGTAGGCCAGGCCGATGAATTCGGTCATGAGCGAGATTCCCGGCCCCGAGGTCGCCGTGAAGGCGCGAGCGCCGTTCCATCCGGCGCCGACGACCATGCCGATCGAGGCGATCTCGTCCTCGGCCTGGACGATCGCGAACTTGTTGGTCCCGGTCGCCTTGTCGACGCGAAGCTTGCCGCAGTACTTCTGGAAGGCCTCGGCGAGCGACGAGCTGGGCGTGATCGGGTACCACGCGCACACCGTCGCTCCGCCGTAGACGCAGCCGAGCGCCGCCGCCGCGTTGCCTTCGATGAAGATGCGCTTGCCGACGGCGTCGCGGCGCTCGATCTTCAGGCCGAGCGCATCGTCGAAATACTCGCTGCCGTGATGCAGGCCCATCATGAAGGCGTCGAGGTTGGGCTGGAGCAGCTTGGTCTTGCCCTTGTACTGCTCGCCGAGCAGCGTCGCGATCACCTCGGGCTCGACGCCGAGCATCGCCGCGAGCACGCCGACGTAGACGATGTTCTTGAGCAGCTGGCGCTCGCGCGGATCGGTGTAGCGCGTGGCGCAGAGGTCGGTGAGGGGGACGCCCAGGACGTGGATGTCGTCGCGAAAGCGCGCCGCCGGCATCGGCTTGGAGCTGTCGTAGAGCAGGTAGCCCCCCGGCTCGAGCTCGGCGAGGTCCTTGTCCCAGGTCTGGGGGTTCATCGCGACCATCAGGTCGACCCCGCCGCGGCGGGCCAGGTAGCCGCGCTCGCTGACGCGCACTTCGTACCAGGTCGGCAGGCCCTGGATGTTCGACGGGAAGATGTTGCGCGGGCTGACCGGCACGCCCATGCGCAGGAGGCTGCGCGCGAAAAGCTCGTTCGCGGACGCCGACCCCGAGCCGTTGACGTTGGCGAACTTGATGACGAAGTCGTTGACGGCTTCGATCCTCGGCGCAGTGCCGGCCCTCACGTTGCTCGTCATGTCAGCACTGGGACCTTCTTAGGTGCGGCATTGCGGCAACCCGTGCCGGCGCGCGTCTGCGAGATGGTGAACTTCTGCATGTCCCACGCGCCGGTCGGGCAACGCTCTGCGCACAGGCCGCAGTGCAGGCAGACGTCCTCGTCCTTGACCATGACACGGCCGGTCTTCAGCGTGTCGGAGACGTAGAGCGCCTGCTCGACGTGACGCGCCGGTGCGCGCAGGCGCGTGCGCAGGTCCGGCTCGTCGCCGTTGGCGGTGAAGGTGATGCAGTCGGTCGGGCAGATGTCGACACAGGCATCGCACTCGATGCACTGGCTCGTGGTGAACACCGTCTCCACGTCGCAGTTGAGGCAGCGCTGGGCCTCCTTCCAGGCCGTGGCCGCGTCGAAGCCGAGCTCGACCTCGACCTTGATGTTGCGCAGCGACTGGTTGACGTCGCGCCAGGGCACCTTGTGGCGCAGCTCGGGCGTCACCGCGTTGTCGTACGTCCACTCGTGGATGCCCATCTTCTGCGACACGAGCGTGACCCCCGGGGCGGGGCGCTTGCGCACGTCCTCGCCGTGGAGGAACTTGTCGATCGAGATCGCCGCCGCGTGGCCCTGCGCGACCGCCCAGATGATGTTCTTGGGCCCGAGCGCCGCGTCACCGCCGAAGAAGACGCGCGGCAGGCTCGATTGCAGCGTCGTCGGGTCGAGCACCGGCATGCCCCATTCGTCGAAGGCGATGCCGGCGTCGCGCTCGATCCAGGGAAATGCATTCTCCTGGCCGACCGCGACGAGGACGTCGTCGCATTCGAAGATCTGTTCCGGCTCGCCGGTCGAGACGAGCTGGCGCTTGCCCTTGGCGTCGCGCACGGCGCGCACCTTGTCGAAGCTCATGCCGGTGAGCTTGCCGCCACGATGCAGGAAGGCCTTGGGGACGAGGCAATCGAGGATCGGAATGCCTTCGTGGATGGCGTCTTCCTTTTCCCACGGCGACGCCTTCATCTCCTCGAACGGGGAGCGCACGATGACCTTGACGTCGGCGCCGCCCAGGCGCTTGGAGCTGCGGCAGCAGTCCATCGCCGTGTTGCCACCGCCGAGCACAATGACGCGCTTGCCGATC
>DATIDZ010000013.1:0-2718 GCA_035456045.1 Caldimonas sp. | reverse complement strand
TCAGGTTGGGCAGCCGGCGCGAGCCGTTGTACGACGGCAGGACGACGGTCGGCCGATCGGTGCGGATGGCGATGCAGCGCGCCTCGGCCGCGGCGAGGAACCCGGCGAGCTCGTCGACGGTCTCGCCCTTGATCCGCATCGCCAGCGCGAACGCGCCGACCTCGAGGTCGCTGACGCGGCCGTCGAGCACCTGGCCCATCAGGTCGAGCGACTGCTCGCGGCCGAGCGAGCGGGCGCCGTCGCGGCCGCGACCGATCACCTTGATGTAGCTGGCAATGCCCATCGTGGTCCGCCTATGCGAGACGCGTGCCAGAGGCACGCCGGCCGCTCAGCCCGCGTCGAGCAGGCGGGTCACCGCGTTCCACTCCGCCTCGCTCACCGGCGTGATCGACAGGCGGTTGCCGCGCGCGAGAACGCGCATCGTCGCCAGCTCGGGCGTCGCGCGCATCTCGGCGAGCGAGAGCAGGCGCGTCTTCCTCAGCACCTTGACGTCGACGTGGTACCAGCGCGGCTTCTCGGCGCGCGACTTGGCGTCGTAGTAGGGGCTCTTGGGATCGAACTGGGTCGCGTCGGGATAGGGCGCCGACGCGACTTCGGCGAGGCCGACGACGCCCGGCTCGGGGCACGACGAGTGGTAGAAGAGGACGCCGTCGCCGGGCGCCATGTCGTTGCGCATGAAGTTGCGCGCCTGGAAGTTGCGCACGCCGACCCACGGGACAGTGGCTTTCGGCGCCGCGGCCGCATCGTCGATCGAGCATTCGCTCGGCTCGCTCTTCATCAACCAGTAGCGCATCGGCGGGAGCGACAAGAAAGATAAGGTGTCCGCCGCGCACCGTGAACCGCATTCCTGAACCCAGGCAGTTCAGGTGGGCGAGGTCAGCCAGGTTTCGGGTTCATCTGACGCGAGACGATCACACCTGCCTGGCGATGTTCCAAGCCCTTGCTCTTGCGAGCATCGGTTCAAGGAAATATAAAGTTCACGCGAGCGCAACGGACGAATTCATCATACCGCGCGCTTCGCGGCGCGGGCGTGATTTAGAGCAGTTGTCCGTCGACGTTGAGGGTCATGTCGATGCGGCGAACGAGATCGTCGATGTCGACGGGTCCGGCACGATTCGTGCCGTCACGCGGCGCCGCCACCGGCGCGGGCGCCGGCCGCTCGGCGAGCGCGAACGCGAGGTTGAGCGCCGCCAGCACGGCGATGCGCTCGCGCGCCTTGACCTTGCCGCCATCGCGGATCGCGCTCATCTCGCGATCGACGTCGGCGACCGCTTCGAGCAGCGAGCTCTCGCCGCCGTCGGGGCAGCCGAGGAGGTAGCTCTGGCCGAGGATCGTGACTTCGACCTGCTTCATCCGATGCTCCTCAGCGCCTCGGCGTCCTTGCCGTCGATCCCGCCGCCGGCCGGCGCGACGGGTTCGCGCGGCAGCCGCTGCAGCAGGCCGTCGATGCGAGTGCGCGCGGCGTTCAGGCGCGAGCGCAGGTTGTCGCGCTCGTTGGTCACGGCGGCGAGCTGCGTCGCGAGCAGCGCGTTCGTGCGCTGCAGCTCCTCGTGTCGAAGAAGCAGGCGCTCGACCCGGTCTGCAAGTTCCTCGATCGTGGCCATGACGCTCCGGCAAGGGGAGGGAGGTGGCGAATTGTAGAGGTCGCTTCCGAGCCGGCAGCGCTGCGTAGAATCAATGCGTTGGTGCCCGTGAAGGCGTTCATGCCTTCACAGTTAAACGGGAAGCGAGCGCCGGAAGGGTCGAAGGGCCCTTGCGGCCAAACCGTGCTGCCCCCGCAACGGTACGGCGGACGACGAGGCCTCTCGGCTCGTCAGCGTCGGCGCACACACCACTGGGAGCACGCGCTTCCGGGAAGGTCGCCGAGGTCGCTCCGCCAGCCCGGATACCGGCCAGCAAGCGGACCGAGCCTCGTGCCCGGTCCATGTCGCATGCGACCGCGGGGAAGCGGTGGCTTGCCTCTCGCCGGGCCCTTCACCATGACCTGCCATCTCGAGGCGCTGCGCCCTTCGCGGCACCGCCGCGGCCGCATCGCGCTCGCCTCTCGCATCCTGTGTCTCGTTCCTTCCGTGGCGGCAATCGATGTCGCCGTCGCCGCGGACGACAACGCGCTGGCGCCCGTCGTCGTCACTGCCACGCGGGAGCCGCAGGCGATCGGCCGCAGCACCGCCGACATCGTCGTCATCGACAGCGAGGCGATCCGCAACTCGAGAGCCGATTCGCTCGAGGACCTGCTTCGCCGTCACGCCGGCGTCCAGCTCGCGCGCAACGGCGGGCCGGGCCAGAACTCGGGCTTCTTCATCCGCGGCTCGAGCACCAACAGCACGGTCGTGCTCGTCGACGGCATCCGCGTCGGCTCGGCGACGCTCGGCCAGGCGGAGTTCGAGGCGTTCAGCCTGGCGCAGATCGAGCGGATCGAGGTCCTGCGCGGGCCGGCGTCGAGCCTCTACGGCGCCGACGCGGTCGGCGGCGTCGTCCAGATCTTCACGCGCCGCGGCGAAGGTGCGCCGCGCTGGAGCGCCGGCACCGAAGTGGGCGGCTACCGGTCCTGGCGCGGCAACCTCGACGCCAGCGGCGTCGCCGGCGCCATCGACTACGCGCTCTCGCTCGGCCGCGACCGGAGCGACGGCGTCTCGGCGATCGCGCCGGGCGATCTCTTCGGCAGCTTCAATCCTGACCGCGACGGTTTCAGGCGCGACTCGGGAACGCTTCGGCTCG
>DATIDZ010000012.1:0-4651 GCA_035456045.1 Caldimonas sp. | reverse complement strand
CGATCCACCCGCACCCGCGCCATCAATGGCTCCAGGCGAAGAGCTTCGCGTTCGCGGACTTGAACGCGTAGTCCGACACGAGCCCGATCACGCCGATCACCACGATGCCGAAGAGGATCTGCCCGGTGTTCAGCAACGCCTGGCTGTCGGTGATCATGTGGCCGATGCCGCTCGAGGCGCCGATCAGCTCGGCGACGATCACGTAGGTCCAGGCCCAGCCGAGCACCATGCGCAGCGTCTCGGCGATTTCGGGCGCCGCGCCGGGGATCAGCACGCGGCGGATCAGGCCGCGGTCGCCTACCCCCAGCGTGTACGCGGCCTCCACCAGGTCGCGCCGCGTGTTGCCGACGGTCACGGCGATCATCAGCACGAGCTGGAAGAAGCTGCCGATGAAGATGACGGCGAGCTTCTGCGCCTCGCCGATGCCGGCCCAGAGGATCAGCAGCGGGATGAAGGCGCTCGCCGGCAGGTAGCGCGCGAAGCTCACGAACGGCTCGAAGAACGCCTCGACCGGCTTGTACGCGCCCATCGCCACGCCGAGCGGCAGCGCGAGCACGGCGGCGATGACGAAGCCGCCGAAGACGCGCCACACCGTCCAGCCGATGTCCCAGGCGAAGCCTTGCGTCGCGAGGAGCACGTAGCCCGAGCGGACCATCGAGACCGGGTCGGCGAGGAAGGTCTTCGAGACGAAGCCGCCGAAGGTCGCGAGCGACCAGCCGGCGACGAAGACGATGAAGAAGGCGACGCCGAGCGCGAGCCGAGCGCCCGGCGCGACCGGCGTCAGCGGCTTCATGCCGGCATCGCCCGGGCGCGGGCGGCGCGCCGGGCGGCGCCCTCGCTCACTTGATGAACTGGGTGTCGGCGAGCTTGGTCATGTCGGGCATCGTCTTGATGATGCCCGCTTCCATCAGCAGGTCGGCGGCTTCCTTGCTGAACGCGGCATGCTCTCCGGAAAAGAACTTCTGGTTGGCGGCGCGGTCCTGCCAGCGCAGGTACGCCTGGCTCTTCTCGAACGCCTCGCCGCTCTGCTTGACGTCGGCGCCCATGATCTCGAAGCTCTTCTTCGGCTCGGCCTTGATCATGTCGACGGCGTCGAAGTAGGCGTCGGCCAATCCCTTCGCGGCCTTCGGGTTCTCGGCGAGGAACTTCGGCGTGCAGCCGAAGGTGTCCATCACCATCGGATAGTCGAGCGTGGTGGCGATGATCTTGCCGGCCTCGGGCTTGGCGCGCACGGCCGAGAGATAGGGCTCGTACGTCATGGCGGCGTCGATGCCTTCGGTGCCCGCGATGATCGCGTTGGCGGCCGGCTGCGGCTCGAGGTTGACGACCTTCACGTCCTTCGGCGTCAGTCCGTTCTTCTTCAGCATCCAGGCGAGCGCGAAGTATGGCGACGTTCCCGGCGGGCTGGCGGCGACGGTCTTGCCCTTGAGGTCGGAGATCTTCGCGATCGAAGGCTTCACGACCATGCCGTCGGCCCCATAGCTCTTGTCGAGCTGGAAGATCTGCGTCGTCGCGACGCCGGCGGCGTTCCAGCCGATCCAGGTCTCGACCGTCGTCGCCGCGCACTGCACGTCGCCGGACGCGATCGCGAGGTGGCGGTCCTTCTGCGGGATCTTCTTGATCGTCACGTCGAGGCCGTGCTTCTTGAAGAGGCCGGCCTCCTTGGCGAGGGTGAGCGGCGCGAAGCCGGTCCAGCCGGAGATCGCGATCGCCACCTTGGTTTCCTGGGCTTGCGCGACCGTCGCGGCGGCGAGCGCGGCGACGGCGAGAACGAACAGGGACTTGTTCATCGGGGGTCCTTTCGGGAAGCGGATCAGGGAAGCATCGCAGCGCACTTTAGCCGCACTGCGAAACTCACCCGGAGGGCGGCCGGCGCGCCGGCGAGCGCGCCGAGACGAGTACGGTGCGAGCGCGAGAACGCGCGAGTCGCGACGCGAGTCGGCTGCAGCCGAGTCTGGCGGCGACGCCGCCGTTCAGCCGCGGAACAGCCGGTCGAGCGTCTCCGGCGACAGCTTCGACTGCATCACCTTGACCTCGAGCCCCTGCGCGAGGTCGAACGACGACGCTTGCCAGGTCGGATCGGCGCGTACCGCGCGCCCGTCGATCGCTCCCTTCGCGGCAGGAGCGCGGAGCGCCCGCGCCAATCCGCCGATCGACGTCGGTGCGGCTTGAACGTCCTCTTCGAAGTAGGGCTTGAGGTCCACGGAGTGCTCCCGTCGGGCCGTCGTCCGCTCGTCCGGCAAAGGCCGGCAGGGACAGGTCGGGCCACGCGCCTGGGTTTGTAGCCGATCCGCTCCCGGCGCGGCCCCCCCGATTCACGGGCCTGCGGGCCTCGAAAGGCGGCCTTCCGACGGCGCCAGCGCGGGCCTCCGTGCGGTCGTTCACGCCGGGTGCCACAGGGCCGGCAGTCCCGAGACGCTGCGCAGGACGCCGGCCAGGGCGCCGTCCCGAACGAGCGCCGCGGCGCGGTCGATGTCGGGCGCGACGTAGCGGTCGGTCGGCATCGCCGCGCACCGGCTGCGCAGCAGCGCATGCGCCGCCTCGAGCGGCGGCGAGCTGGCGAGCGGGCGCAGGAACTCGATGCCCTGGGCTGCGGCCAGCAGCTCGATGGCGAGGATGTGCGCCGTGTTGGCGATCATCGGCTGCAGCCGCCGCGCCGCGAACGTCGCCATCGAGACGTGGTCTTCCTGGTTCGCGCTCGTCGGCAGGCTGTCGACGCTCGCCGGGTGGGCGAGCGACTTGTTCTCGCTCGCCAGCGACGCGGCCGTCACGTGGGCGATCATGAAGCCGCTGTTGAGGCCGGGTTCGGCCGAGAGGAACGGCGGCAGCCGCGACACGCCGGCGTCGATGAGCATCGCGATGCGGCGCTCGGCGATCGCGCCGACCTCGGCGATCGCGACGGCCATCGCATCGGCGGCGAGCGCGACCGGCTCGGCGTGAAAGTTTCCTCCCGACACGATCGCGCCGTCGTCGTCGGCGCCGACGAACACGAGCGGGTTGTCGGTGACCGCGTTGGCCTCGCGAACCAGCACGAGCGCGGCATGGCGCAGCTGGTCGAGGCAGGCCCCGACCACTTGCGGCTGGCAGCGCAGGCTGTACGGATCCTGGACGCGATCGTCGCCCTGCAGGTGCGAGCGGCGGATCTCGCTGCCCGACAGCAGCGCGCGGTAGTAGCGCGCGACGTCGATCTGCCCGGGCTGGCCGCGCAGCGCGTGGATGCGCGGATCGAACGGCCCGTCGCTGCCGCGCGCCGCGTCGACGGTGAGCGCGCCCACCACCAGCGCCGCCTCGAGGACCGGCTCGAAGGTGAACAGCGCATGCAGGGCGAGCGCGGTCGAGACCTGCGTGCCGTTGATGAGCGCGAGGCCTTCCTTCGCCTCGAGCGCGAGCGGCGCAAGGCCGGCGCTGCGCAGCACGTCGACCGAGGGACGGCGCACGCCGTCGACGAGGAACTCGCCTTCGCCGATGAGCGCGAGCGTCAGGTGCGCGAGCGGGGCGAGGTCGCCCGACGCACCGACCGATCCCTGCGACGGCACGAAGGGAACGAGGCCGGCGTTGTGGACGGCGACGAGGGCATCGACGACGGTCTCGCGCACCCCCGAGTGGCCGCGCGCGAGGCTCGCCGCCTTGAGGCCGAGCATCAGCTGCACGACCGGCGCCGCCAGGGCCTCGCCGACGCCGACGCTGTGCGAGCGGATCAGGTTGAGCTGCAGGCGAGCGAGGTCGGCGGCGTCGATGCGCGTGCCGGCGAGCTTGCCGAAGCCGGTGTTGACGCCGTAGACCGGCGCGGCTCCGGCGGCCGCGCGCTGCACGACCGCCGCGCTGGCGCGGATGCGTTCTCGCGCGGCCTCGGCCACGCGCAGCGCCAGGCCACCGCCGTGGATCGCCTGCAGCTGCTCGAGCGTGAGCGTGCCGCCTCCGACTTCGAGCGACGCGGTCATCGCCGCCTCAGGCATCGAGCATCGGCAGCTTCAGCCCCTGCTCGCGCGCGCACGCCTTCGCGATCTCGTAGCCCGCGTCGGCGTGGCGCATGACGCCGGTCGCCGGGTCGTTCCAGAGCACGCGCTCGATCCGCTTCGCCGCGGCGTCGCTGCCGTCGCAGACGATGACGACGCCGGCGTGCTGCGAATAGCCCATGCCGACGCCGCCGCCGTGGTGCAGCGACACCCAGGTCGCGCCGCCGGCGGTGTTGAGGAGCGCGTTGAGCATCGGCCAGTCGGAGACGGCGTCGGTGCCGTCCTTCATGGCCTCGGTCTCGCGGTTCGGGCTCGCGACCGAGCCGGCGTCGAGGTGGTCGCGGCCGATGACGATCGGCGCCTTCAGCTCACCTCGCGCGACCATCTCGTTGAAGGCGAGGCCGAGTCTGTGTCGGTCGCCCAGCCCCACCCAGCAGATCCGCGCCGGCAGGCCCTGGAACTTGATGCGCTGCTTGGCCATGTCGAGCCAGTTGTGGAGATGCGTGTTGTCCGGCAGCAACTCCTTCACCCGGGCATCGGTCCGGGCGATGTCTTCCGGATCGCCTGAGAGCGCGACCCAGCGAAACGGTCCCTTGCCTTCGCAGAACAGCGGCCGGATGTATGCGGGAACGAAGCCGGGGAACGCGAACGCGTCGGCAACGCCTTCGTCGAACGCGACCTGCCGGATGTTGTTG
>DATIDZ010000011.1:0-2199 GCA_035456045.1 Caldimonas sp. | reverse complement strand
CGCGGTCTCGATCGCCTTTCCGCTCCTCTTCGTCCCGCAGCTCGGGCTGATCCGCACCGGCGCGTTCTTCGGCCTCCTCAACGCCGGCGTAGCGGTCTGGGCGCTCTGGCTGTTCCGCGCCGAGGTGCGCCGCTTCGCCGCCCAGGCGCTCGCCTGCGCGCTGACGATCGCCGCGCTGGTCGCCGCCTTCGCCGCCGCCGACCGGGTGACGAGTTGGGCCGAGGACCGCTTCTACGCCGACCATGTGCTGTTCAGCGAGACCAGCCCCTACCAGCGAATCGTCGTCACCACCGGTCACGCCGGGGTGCGTCTCTTCCTCAACGGCAACCTGCAGTTCCACTCGCGCGACGAGTACCGCTACCACGAGGCGCTCGTGCATCCGGCGCTGTCGGCGCACGGCGCGCCGAAGAGGGTCCTCGTCCTCGGCGGCGGCGACGGCATGGCGGTGCGCGAGGTGCTCAGGTACGCGAGCGTCCAGCGGGTGACGCTGGTCGAGCTCGACCCGCACATGACGCAGCTCTTCTCGACCGCGCCGATGCTGCGCGAGCTCAACGGCGATGCGCTGCGCTCGCCGAAGGTGACGATCGTCAACGCCGACGCCTTCGCGTGGCTCGAGCAGCACGACGAGATCTTCGACGCGATCGTCGTCGACTTCCCGGACCCGACCAACTTCGCGATCGGCAAGCTGTACACGCGAACGTTCTACGAGCTGGTCGAGCGCCACCTCTCGGCGAGCGGCTACGCGGTCGTGCAGACGACGTCGCCGCTGATCGCCAGGAAGAGCTTCTGGACGGTGGCGACGACGATCGAGGCCGCCGGCCTGGCGACGGCGCCGTACCACGCGCACGTGCCGAGCTTCGGCGAGTGGGGCTTCATCGTCGCGAGCCGGCGGCCGTTCCGCCTCGCGCAGACGCTGCCGCCGGCGCTGCGCTTCGTGACCGTCGCCGGGCTGCCGGCGCTGTTCGATTTCCCGCCCGACATGGCGCGCGTGCCGGCCGAGGTCAACCGGCTGTCGAACCAGGTGCTCGTGCAGACGTTCGAGGACGAGTGGGGCAAGGTGCAGCGGTGAACGAGCGGCGCGGCGCACGCGCGGGACCGACGCGCCGCGACGTTCTCGCCGCATCGCTGGCCGCGATCGCGCCGCTGGCCGCCTGCACGCGCGACGCCGGCAGCGCGCACGAAGGCGGCTGGGTCGGCGCC
This sequence comes from Caldimonas sp., assembly GCA_035456045.1. GTDB lineage: Bacteria > Pseudomonadota > Gammaproteobacteria > Burkholderiales > Burkholderiaceae_C > Schlegelella_A. The sequence goes on along the minus strand of DATIDZ010000011.1, from coordinate 999 downwards.
GACGCGGCGCGCGGCCACTTGCTGCGCAGCGGCTGGCCGGCGACCAAGTCCGGGCGGCCGCCCGAGGTCGCGCTGACGCGTCGCGCCGGCGCCATCGTCGTCGGTGCCGGCATCGCCGGCCTCGGCGCGGCGCGCGCGCTGGGTCGCGCCGGCGTCGACGATTGCCAAGTGCTCGAGCTCGAGGACAGCGCGGGCGGCAACAGCCGCGGCCACGTGATGGCGGGCATGCGCTGCCCGCTCGGCGCGCACTACCTGCCGGTGCCCGGGCCGGCGGCGAGCGAAGTGATCGAGCTGCTCGACGAGCTCGGCGTGCGGCGCAGCGTCGCCGGCCGCCCCGTCTACGACGAACGCGTGCTGTGCCACAGCCCGCAGGAGCGCCTCTTCATCGACCGCGGCTGGCGCGAGGGTCTGCTGCCGCCGGTCGAGGCGCTGCCGGCGGCGCAGCGCGCGACCACGCTCGCCGACTACCGCGCGTTCAGCGCTGCCGTCGCCGCGGCGAGCGACGAGGGCGCGTTCGAGATCCCGACCGCGCGCTCGCGCTGGACCGATTCGCTCGCCGCGCTCGACCGCGTGACCTTCGCCGGCTGGCTCGACGCGCATGGCCTGCGCGCGCCCGCCTTGCGCTGGTACCTCGACTACTGCTGCCGCGACGACTACGGCGCCGGCAGCGCCGATGTCTCGGCCTGGGCGGGACTGCACTACTTCGCGAGCCGGCACGGCTTTCGCCTGCAGGACGACGCGCGCAGCGCCGACGGCGAAGCCGGCGTCCTCACCTGGCCCGAGGGCAACGCCTGGCTCGCGCAACGGCTCGCGGCGCCTCTGGGCGAGCGCCTGCAGCGCGGACGCGTCGTCCTCGCCGTCGAGGAAGGGCGCCACGAGGTCAGCGTCGACGCGTGGAACGCCGCGACGTCGCAGCGCGAGCGCTGGCTCGCGCCCCGCGTCGTCCTCGCCACGCCGCTCTTCGTCGCGGCGCGGCTGCTCGCCGCGCCGCCGCCCGCG
>DATIDZ010000010.1:0-6010 GCA_035456045.1 Caldimonas sp. | reverse complement strand
ACCGAGGAGCAGGGCGCGAACCCGCTGTTCGTCGACACCCTGCCGAATCCGCAAGCGGCCGAAGGCGGCGAGCCCCAGGGCGAGCGTCAGGGCGGCCGACGCCGCAATCGACGCGGCGGACGAGGCCGCGACCGTGACGACGCGCGCCCCGGCGAACGAGGCGAAGGCGCGAACGGCGTCGGGACCGACGGCGAGGTGACGACGTCGTCGCCTGATGCGCCGATGGGCGGCGACGCGTGGTCGATGCGCGGCGAGCCGGAAGACAGCACGGGAAGCGCCGCCACCGAGCTGCAGCGCAACGAAGGCGCCGACGCGCAGGTCGGCGAAGGCGCTCCTGGCGAACCGCGCGGCGAAGGCAATCGTCGACGCGGACGCGGCCGCGGGCGTGACCGCGAGCGCGCGCCGCGCGACGGCGAATCGATCGGTGGCGATGCCCCTGCGGGCGACCGCAGCACCGCGGTCGATCCGATGTCCGTTCCGTTCGCCGGCGGCCTCGACGGCGGCGATGCCGCCGCCGGCGGTCACCTCGCCGAAGCGGCGGTGACGGCCGCCGAGCCGTCGACGTGGCGCCACCAGGAGACGCGCCGTGAGGTCGCTGCGGACGCGTGGCGCGCGGAAGAGCCGGCGCAGTCGGCGCCGGTGGTCGAGCGTCCCGCGCCCCACCCCGTGGCCGAGCCTGTCGCCGTGAACGCGGCGCCCGCGCCGACGGCGGCGTACGCGCTGCCGCTCGACTCGCTCGTCGCGGTCGCCGAATCGGCAGGACTGCAGTGGGTGAACTCGGACGCCGCCAAGATCGAGGCTGCGCAGGCGGCGATGGCGGCAGCGGCCGAGCCGATCCGCGTGCCTCGCGAGATTCCGCCGGTTGCCGCGGTCGACGAGGGTCCGCTGGTGCTGGTCGAGACGAAGAAGGACCTGTCCCAGGTCAAGCTGCCGTTCGAGACGACGCCGCGCGAAACGCAGGGCCTCTAGGCCGGCTCGCCAGGAGAGCGGCGCTGCGGGTCCGCCCGCGGCGCCTTTCTTTCGTCCGGCGCTACGGCAAGCGCTCGAGCGAGCGCTGGTAGGCGGGGTCGTGCATGAGGTCGTCCCAGACGATCGGCGCCGTCTGCGGCAGCAGGTCGAGGCGGCGAACGTCGCTGTCTGGATCCGCCTGCCAGCCGCCCGCCGCTTCGGCCGCGAGCAGCTCGTCGAGCAAGGCATCGACCGCCGCGCCGCCATCGATCGACTGGTTGCAGAGCAGCACGAGGTCGCATCCCGCGGACAGGGCGAGCGCCGCCGCCTCGGCATAGGTCACCTCGCTGCCGCCGATGCGGCGCGCCCCGGCCATGCTGAGGTCGTCGCTGAAGATGGCGCCGTCGAACCCGAGCTGCTGGCGCAGGATCTCGCGCAGCCAGCGCGCCGAGAAGCCGGCCGGGCGCTCGTCGACGCGGGGGTAGATCACGTGCGCGGGCATCACGCTCGCGAGTGCGCCGCCGAGCCACTCGTACGGTCGCGCGTCGTCGGCGAGGATGCGGTCGAGCGACCGATCGTCGACCGGGATCTCGTGATGGCTGTCGGCGCGGACGAAGCCGTGGCCGGGAAAGTGCTTGCCGCAGTTGTGCATCCCGGCCTGGAGCAGGCCGTGCATGACCGCGCGCGCGAGCGTCGAGACGACGCGGGGATCGCGATGAAAGGCGCGATCGCCGATCACGCTGCTGCCGCCGTGGTCGAGGTCGAGCACGGGCGTGAAGCTGAGGTCGACGCCGCAGGCGCGCAGCTCGGCAGCGAGCACGTGGCCGCTGGCACGTGCCGCCTCCAGCGCGCGCATCGCGCCGGTGCCCGGGCCGCCGTCGCCGTCGTCCATCCACATCTCGCCCAGCACGCGCATCGGCGGCAAGGTGGTGAAGCCGTCGCTGCGGAATCGCTGGACGCGGCCGCCCTCGTGATCGACGCAGACGAGCAGGTCGCTGCGGATCGACTTGACCTCGGCGATGAGCTCGGTGAGCTGGAGGCGGTCGCGCCAGTTGCGCGCGAACAGGACGATGCCGCCGGTGAGCGGATGGGCGAGTCGGCGGCGATCGTCGGCGTCGAGGGCAAGGCCGGCGACGTCGAGGATGACCGGCGCGTGGACGGGATTCATCGGGTGGGCTCCTGTTCGACGACGACGAAGCTCGCGGCGTAGTCGGCTTCGTCGGTGACGCTGACGTGGGCGCGCAGGCGCCGCGTCGCGAACCAGTCGGCGAGCGCGCCGTGCAGGCGGATCTCGGGCTTGCCGCTCGGCTGCTTGGCGACCTCGCAGCCCCGCCATGTCATCGGCGCGCGCATGCCGAGGCCGATCGCTTTCGAGAACGCCTCCTTCGCGGAGAAGCGCGTCGCCAGGTAGCGGATGCCGCGCTCCTCGTGCTGGGCGCGGCGGGCGTGGAAGACGACGAGCTCGTTCGGGCCGAGGACGCGCTCGGCGAAGCGATCGCCGCGGCGCGTGAGCGTCGCGCGGATGCGCCGCACGTCGCACAGGTCGGTGCCGACGCCGAAGATCATCCGCGAACCCGGCGAGACGCCGCCTCGGCGGTCACGGTGCCGACACCGAGTCGATGACGCGGCGATAGGCCCGCACCGCCTCGGCCATGCCGAGCTCCAGCGCGTCGGCGACGAAGGCATGGCCGATCGAGACCTCGAGGACGCCGGGAACGGCGGCGAGGAAGGCGCCGAGGTTGTCGCGGTTGAGATCGTGGCCGGCGTTGACGCCCAGGCCGAGGCGCTGGGCCGCTTGCGCGGCGGCGGCGAAGGCGGCCAGGGTCGGTGCTTGGCTCGCGCTGCCGAACGCCTGCGCATACGGCTCGGTGTAGAGCTCGACGCGGTCGGCGCCGATCGCCTGCGCCCTTGCCATGGCGCCCGCATCGGCGTCCATGAACAGGCTGACGCGGACGCCGAGCGCGCGCGCTTCGGCGATGAGGGGCGCCAGGCGCCCACCGTCGCCGGCGAGGTCCCAGCCGTGGTCCGATGTCGCCTGCGATACATCGTCGGGAACGAAGGTGCACTGATGCGGGCGCAGCTCGCGCACCAGCGGCATGAGGTTCTGGTACGGGTTGCCCTCGATGTTCAGCTCGGCCTCGGGCCAGTCCTTCAGCAGCGCCGCGAGATCGCGAACGTCGCCGCTGCGGATGTGGCGCTCGTCGGGACGGGGGTGCACGGTGATGCCGTGCGCGCCGGCCTCGAGCGCGGTGCGCGACAAGCCGACGACGCTCGGGATCGCCAGTGGCCGCTGGTTGCGCAGCAGCGCGATCTTGTTGACGTTGACCGACAGCGCGGTCGACGTGCGGCGCCGGTCGAGTCCGGTGGTGACGAGGGGGTTCATCGGTCCAGCGCCTGCGCTTCGATCATGACCTTGCGGGTGCGCAGCTGCGAAGTGCCGAGATGATAGTGAAGCTGGGCCCGCAGGAGCGGCCGCAAGGCGGCGAGCGCGCCGGCCGCCACCTTCTGCAGCGACGGCAGGTCGTCGTGAAGCGCCATCTCGAGGGCCGACAAGGTCGCGCCGCCGACCGTCGCCTCGTTCTCGTCAGCGGTCTCGACGACGCCCGCGTCGGCGAGCACCAGGTAGCGGCGGTCGGCCCGCACCGGACGGTGCGACGCGGTCTCGGTGCCGAGGTCGGGCAGCAGGCCGATCTCGCGCAGCAGCACCAGCTCGAACGCGCGCAGCGCTGCCTGCGTGGTCGCGTCGTCGCCCGCCGCGAGCGCGGCGACCGTGCCGGCGTAGGCGTCGAACAACGCGGCGTGCGGGTCGTGGCGCGCGAGCAGCTTCATCAGCAGCTCATTGAGGTAGAAACCGCTGAAGAGCGCGGCGCCGCGCAGCATCGGATGGCCGCCTGCCCAGTCCGCGCCGCGCAAGGTGTGCACGTCCTGGGGCTCGTCGCCGTGCGGCTGGCGGCCGAGCGAGACCTGCAGTCGCTGGAACGGCAGCAGCACGCCGCGCAGCTGCGAGAACGGCTTCTTCGCGCCCTTCGCAGCGACGGCGATGCGCCCCTGCTCGCGCGTGAACAGGTCGAGGATGAGGCTCGACTCGCTCCAGTCGTAGTGGTGCAGCACGTACGCCGCGAGGGCGGCGCTGCGGGCGGAGCGGGTCGCCACCTCAGCGCAAGCGAGCGGCCTGCACGCCGCGCCCGCCGCTAGTCATAGCCGTACGAGCGGAGATGCGCCTCGTCGTCGGCCCAGCCGCTTCTGACCTTGACCCAGAGCTCGAGGAAGACGCGCGCGTCGAGCAGGCGCTCGAGCTCCTGGCGCGCTTCCGAGCCGATCCGCTTGAGCCGCTCGCCGCCGGAGCCGATGATCATTCCCTTGTGGGCGTCGCGCTCGACGACGATCGTCGCCGCGATGCGGCGCAGGTTGCCTTTCTCCTCGTACTTGTCGATCACGACGGTCGAGGTGTAGGGCAGCTCGTCGCCGGTCAGACGGAACAGCTTTTCGCGCACGACCTCGGCGGCGAGGAACCGGTCGCTGCGGTCCGTGAGCGCGTCTTCGTCGTAGAGCCAGGGCTGCTCCGGCAGGTGCGGCTCGACGATGGTCAGCAGCCGCTCCGCATCGGCCGGCTTGGTCGCCGTCATCGGCACGAACTCGGCGAAGGCGTGGCGCGCCTGCATCTGCTGCAGCCACGGCGCGAGGTCGGCGCGGCGGGTGACGGTGTCAAGCTTGTTGGCGATGAGCAGGACCGGCTTGGCTGGATCGACCAGGGCCAGGACCGCCGCGTCGTCGGCGCCGAAGCGACCGGCCTCGACGACGAGCAGCACCACGTCGACGTCGGACAGGGTGCCGGTCACGGCGCGATTGAGCGAGCGATTGAGCGCGGCGACGTGGCGTGTCTGGAAGCCCGGCGTGTCGACGAACACGAACTGCGTGTCGCCGCGCGTCCGGATCCCGGTGATGCGATGCCGCGTCGTCTGCGCCTTGTTCGACGTGATGCTGATCTTCTGCGCGACCAGCGCGTTCAGCAGGGTCGACTTGCCGACGTTCGGCCGGCCGACGATCGCGACCAGGCCGCAGCGCATCAGGAGCGCAGGGGACTTCCGGGCTCGTCGCTGTCGCGCAGGGCGTCGAGCATCCGGCGCGCCGCTTCCTGCTCGGCAGCGCGGCGCGACTTGCCCTCGCCGGTTTCCTGCAGGCTGAGCGCGGGAACGGCGCACTCGACCTCGAACGTCTGGGCGTGGGCCTGGCCCCGGGTGGCGATGATCCGGTAGCTCGGCACCGGGATGCGCCGCGCCTGCAGCCACTCCTGCAGCTCGGTCTTCGCGTCCTTGGCCCAGCTCGCCACCTCCGTCGTCTCGATCACTTCGCCGAAGAGGCTGTGGACGAGGCGGCGCGCGGCGGGCAGGCCGCCGTCGAGGAAGGTCGCGCCGATCAGCGCCTCGAGCGCGTCGGCGAGGATCGACGAGCGCAAGGCGCCGCCGCCGCGCGCCTCGCCCTCGCCGAGACGAAGCGCCTCCGGCAGGCCGAGCTGAAGCGCGGCCCGATACAGGCTGTCTTCGCGAACGAGGTGGGCGCGAACGCGAGTCAGGTCGCCTTCGTCGGAATCGCCGAGGCGGTCGAACAGCAGGCTGGACACGACGAGGCTCAGCACCGCGTCGCCGAGAAATTCGAGGCGCTCGTTGTGGTCGGCGCCATAGCTGCGATGCGTGAGCGCCCGGACCATCAGCGCCGGGTCGGCGAAGCGATGCCCGATCTTGCGCTGCAGTGCGTCGAGACTGGAATCCATGCGTGAAAACGGCTCCCTTCGATGGGCAGGCCGCGAGATTTAATCCGAACGTCCCTCGACTGAACGGCCTTCGAACTTGATAAGAAGGAAGACGGGCTTCACAAGTTCCACTTCCTTGTCGTAGGCAAACGAGACAACCACCTTTTCGTTTTCCTTGGTGACCACGAGGTCCTTGCCGCTGATCGAGACGATCGAGTACTCGATGTCCTTCTGCTTCTCGAAGTCGCTCCTGATCTCGGGCACGGTCTTACCGCCGGTCGCGATCTTGGCAACTGTGCGCTTGATCGTGAA
>DATIDZ010000009.1:0-5208 GCA_035456045.1 Caldimonas sp. | reverse complement strand
TGGCGTGGACGAGCTGCCAGCGCGCGTCGAGCCGGCCTTCGCCGACGAGCCACTCGAGCGGCCGCGCGCCGGTCGCGACGATGCACTCGTCGACCTCGGCGGTCTGCTCGGCGACGTGGGTGTGGATCGGTCCCGGGAATTCCCCAGCGAGCGTCGCCAGCGTCGCGATCGATGCGGCACTCGCTGCGCGCAACGAGTGGATCGCGAGCCCCGAGTCGACGAGCGGTCGCGCGGCGGCGCGGATTCGCTGCCCGGCAGCGAAGGTCTCGGCGGGCGAAGAGCGGAAGCGCCGCTGGTCCTCGCGCAGCGCGTCGACGGCGAAGCCCGCGCGCTCGTAGAGCACCGGCAGGATCGTCAGGCCGATGCCGGCGTCGGCGGCCGCATCGGCGAGCGCCCACGACATCGCGAGCGGGTCGGCGTGCTCGCGGCCGTCGCGGTCGCGGCGAAGGTAGTGGAACTCGCACACGTGCGTGTAGCCGCCGCGCAGGAGCTCGACGTAGAGCTGGGCCGCGACGGCGCGCAGCTGCTCGGGCCCGATGCGCAGCGCGATCGCGTACATGCGGTCGCGCCACGACCAGAAATCGTCGCTCGCGGCGTCGCGGCGCTCGGCGGCGCCGGCGAACGCTCGCTGGAAGGCGTGGCTGTGCGCGTCGACGACGCCGGGCAGCAAGGCGCCGGCGAGAACCCGCGCGCCTTCCGGCGCCGCCGCGACATCGACCGCGACCTCCGCCCACCGCCCCTCGCTCCCGGCGCGCGCGAGGACGTTGCGGCGCCAGCCGTCGGGCAGCCACGCGAGCGGCGCCCAGAGCAGCGCGGTCGTTGCCTCAGCGGCCATCGGGACGCCAGTGGAGCGTCGCCTGCAGCAGATCGCACAAGACCGGTCGCAGTCGAGCGAGCCGGACGCGATCCACCGCGGCGGCGTCGAGCGTGGCACGCGTCTCGTCCATGTAGGTCGCCAGGCCCATCTCGAGCTGGATCGCCTGCACGCCCTCGCGCGGCCGCCCGTAGCGGCGCGTGATGTAGCCGCCCTTGAAGCGCCCGTCGGTGACATGGCTGAAGCTCGACTGCGCCGCCAGCACCGCGCGCAACGAATCGCGCAGCGACGGCGCGCAGCTCGCGCCGTCGGCAGTGCCGAGGTTGAGGTCGGGAAGCCGGCCCGGGAACAGCCACGGCACTTCGGCCTGGATGCTGTGGCCGTCCCACAGGATCGCCCGGCCGTGCAGCGCGACGATGCGCGCGAGCTCGCCCGACAGCGCGTCGTGGTACGGCCGCCAGTACGTTTCGCGCCGGCGCTCGATCTCGCGCTCGTCGGGGACGCGGCCGTCGCGATAGAGCGGATCGCCGGTGAAGAAGCGCGTCGGCACGAGCTCGGTGTTGTTCGCGCCGGGGTACATCGGCGCGTTCTCGGGCGGGCGGTTGAGGTCGATGACGTAGCGCGAGAAGCGCGGCGTCAGCACGCTCGCGCCGACCTCGCGCGCGAAGCCGTAGACGTGGTCGAGGTGCCAGTCGGTGTCCTCGAGCGCGAGCGCGCGCGGCACGAGGGGAGGCACGAGGTCGTCAGGAATCGCCGTGCCGATGTGCGGCAGGCTGAGCAGCAGCGGCGCGGTGCCGCGGTCCAGGGCGAAGACCTTCTCGCTCATCGCTCGACGCCGGCCGCGACGACGCGCGCGCACGGGTTGCGCCCGAACCAGTACGCGAGCTCGTTCGGATGGGCGACGTTCCAGGCGACGAAGTCGGCGCGCCGGCCGGCGACGAGCGTGCCGCGGTCGCCGAGGCCGAGCGCGCGCGCCGCATGGACGGTCATGCCGCGCAGGGCTTCCTCGGGCGTGAGCCGGAACAGCGTGCACGCCATGCTCAGCATGAGCAGCGGCGAGAGCGTGGGCGACGAGCCCGGGTTGTGGTCGGTCGCGATCGCCATCGGCACGCCGGCGGCGCGCAACGCCGCGACCGGCGGCAGCCGTTTCTCGCGCAGGAAGTAGAAGGCGCCCGGCAGGAGGACCGCGACGGTGCCGGCGGCCGCCATCGCCGCGACGCCGTCGGCGCCGAGGTACTCGAGGTGATCGCACGAGAGTGCGCCGTACTCGGCCGCGAGCACCGCGCTGTGCTGGTCGCTCAGCTGCTCGGCGTGCAGCTTGACGGGAAGGGCGAGCCGTCGCGCCGCATCGAAGACGCGCCGGGTCTGCTCGGCGGTGAAGCCGATGCGGTCGCAGAAGCCGTCGACGGCGTCGACCAGGCCCTCGCGATGCAGCGCCGGCAGCCAGGCACAGACCGCGTCGATGTACTCGTCGGCCCGGCCCGTGAACTCCGGCGGCAGCGCGTGCGCGGAGAGGCACGTCGTGCGCACGTCGACCGACAGCTCCCCGCCGATGCGACGCGCGACGCGCAGGCAGCGCGCCTCGTGCTCGGCGGAGAGTCCGTAGCCCGACTTGATCTCGATCGTCGTGACGCCTTCACCCATCAGCGCGAGGGCCCGCCCGCGCGTCAGGTCGTACAGGGTCTCGTCGCTCGCGGCGCGCGTCGCCGCGACGGTCGAGCGGATGCCGCCGCCGGCGCGGGCGATCTCTTCGTAGCTCGCGCCTTCGAGCCGCTGCTCGAACTCGCCGGCGCGCTGGCCGGCGTAGACGAGGTGCGTGTGGCAATCGACCAGGCCTGGCGTGACGAGCGCACCGCCGAGGCCGACCTCGGCGTCGGCGCGCAGGCCCGCCGGCAGATCGACTTCGGCGCCCGCCCAGGCGATCGTCGCGCCGTCGACGAGCAGCGCCCCGCGCTCGACGATTCCCCAGCCGCGTGCGCCGACGAGCGTGACGAGGCGGGCGTCGCGCCAGAGCGTCGTCGTCACGGCGCAGCGTCCTTCGCGCCGGCGCTGAGCCACCAGCCGTCGCCGTCGAAGGCGAGCGACTCGGGCGCCTTCGACCACCAGCGCAAGGCATGCGCCGGCATCGGCTCGTGCTCCTCGGGCGCCGACGCATCGCAGCGGCCGGCGGTCGTCGCGTAGAGGCCGCATTCGCGCGCCTGCGGATGCCAGGGCTCGCCGGCGACGACGCGGCGCATCGACCCGGGCACGCCGTTCAGCATCAGGTTGAGGTCGCGGGTCGGGCCGTCGACGAGACGGCAGCGGACGGCGACGTCGCCGCGGAACGAGAAGGCGTCGCTCGCGGCGTCGAGTCGATGCTCGGTGCTGCCGAGGGTCAGGACCACGCCGGCGCCGTCGAGCACCGCGAACCAGCGCTGCACGCCGGGAAAGCGCGAGAACGGGCCGTTGCTCGAGACGTCGGCGACGCTGACGCGCACCTGCCAGCGATCGCCGCGCGGGCTGACGAGCAGAGGCCGCGTCACGCCGCCGCCGTTGCGCCACGGCTGGGAGGCGACCTCGCTCGTGCGGACGGTGGTGCCGGTGGTCATGCGGTCTTATACAGCCGGCCCCCGCGGCCTCGCCACTTTCCGGCCAGCGAGGGCCTAAAGTCGAGCACCGACCGCGCCGCCGGAGCCCGCCATGCCCGACCTCTCGACCTCGCCGCCGCTCGCCGGCCCGCACCCGGTGCGCGCGCCGCGCGGCAGCACGATCAGCTGCCGCAACTGGCTCATCGAAGCGGCGTACCGGATGATCCAGAACAACCTCGACCCCGAGGTCGCCGAGAACCCGGATGCGCTCGTGGTCTACGGCGGCATCGGCAAGGCGGCGCGCGACTGGCCGAGCTACGAGGCGATCCTGAAGGCGCTGCGCGCGCTCGGCGAGGACGAGACGCTGCTGGTGCAGTCGGGCAAGCCCGTCGGCGTGTTCCGCACGACGGTCGATTCGCCGCGCGTCCTGATCGCCAACTCGAACCTGGTGCCGAAGTGGGCGACGTGGGAGCACTTCCACGAGCTCGACCGCAAGGGCCTGATGATGTACGGCCAGATGACCGCGGGGTCGTGGATCTACATCGGCAGCCAGGGCATCGTCCAGGGCACGTACGAGACCTTCGTCGAGGCCGGTCGGCAGCACTACGGCGGCGACCTCGCGGGCCGGTGGATCCTCACCGCGGGCCTCGGCGGCATGGGCGGCGCGCAGCCGCTCGCAGCGACCTTCGCGGGCGCGTGCTCGCTCAACATCGAGTGCCAGCAGTCGCGCATCGACTTTCGCCTGCGCTCGAAGTACCTCGACGAGCAGGCGAGCGACCTCGACGACGCGCTCGTGCGCATCGAGCGCCACACCCAAGCGAAGCGCGCCGTCTCGGTCGGCCTGCTCGGCAACGCCGCCGAGCTGCTGCCCGAGCTGCTCAGGCGCGCGCAGGCAGGCGGGATCCGGCCCGACCTCGTCACCGACCAGACCTCGGCGCACGACCTCGTCAACGGCTACCTGCCCGTGGGATGGAGCGTCGCGCAATGGAAGTCGGCGCAGGCCGAGCCGGCACAGCACGCGCGCCTGCGCGACGCCGCGGCGAAGAGCTGCGCGACGCACGTGAAGGCGATGCTCGACTTCCAGAAGCTCGGCATCCCGGTCGTCGACTACGGCAACAACATCCGCCAGGTCGCCTTCGACGAGGGCGTGAAGGACGCGTTCGCGTTCCCCGGCTTCGTCCCGGCGTACATCCGGCCGCTCTTCTGCCGCGGCAAGGGGCCGTTCCGCTGGGTTGCGCTGTCGGGCGACCCCGACGACATCAGGAAGACCGACGCGAAGATGAAGGAGCTCTTCCCTGACGAGAAGCCCCTGCACCGCTGGCTCGACATGGCCGGCGCGCGGATCGCCTTCCAGGGCCTGCCGGCGCGGATCTGCTGGATCGGCCTCGGCGAGCGCGATCGCGCCGGCCTCGCGTTCAACGCGATGGTGAAGTCGGGCGAGCTGAAGGCGCCGATCGTCATCGGCCGCGACCACCTCGACAGCGGATCGGTCGCGAGCCCGAACCGCGAGACCGAGGCAATGCGCGACGGCACCGACGCGGTCTCCGACTGGCCGCTTCTGAACGCGCTGCTCAACGTCGCCGGCGGCGCGACCTGGGTCTCGCTGCACCACGGCGGCGGCGTCGGCATGGGCTACTCGCAGCACGCCGGCGTCGTCATCGTCTGCGACGGCAGCGACGCGGCGGCGAAGCGCATCGAGCGGGTGCTGTGGAACGACCCGGCCAGCGGCGTGATGCGCCACGCCGACGCCGGCTACGAGGACGCGATCGCCTGCGCTCGCGAGCAGGGCCTGAAGCTGCCGATGCTCGGCGGCGCTGCGTGATGAGC
>DATIDZ010000008.1:0-3480 GCA_035456045.1 Caldimonas sp. | reverse complement strand
CGGCGACCGCCTTCTGCGTGAAGTAGCCGAGGCTGATGTAGCCCCAGGCGTCGCGCGCCCAGTCGATCAGGATCGTGTTGCAGCGCTTGACGGCGTCGAACAGCTCGGCCAGGGCATCGTGCGGCTCGATCTGGGTCGTGTGGGCGTTGAACGCGAGGCCGAGGCGCTCCTCGACGACGCGGCGCGAGAAGGCCGGCCAGTCGAACTCGGGATAGGCGGCGACGTGGGCGTTGTAGTTGCCGACGGCGCCGTTCATCTTGGCGCGCAGCGCGACCGCGGCGATCGCGGCGCGCGCCCGCGCGAGCCGCACGGCGACGTTGCCGATCTCCTTGCCGAGGGTCGTCGGCGTCGCCGCCTGGCCGTGCGTTCGCGCCAGCATCGGCTGCGCCGCGTGCTCGCGGGCCAGGCCGGCGAGCCGGGCGACCAGCGCATCGAGCGCAGGGAGAAGGACGTCGCGCCGGGCCGCCTCGAGCATCAGCGCGTGGCTGGTGTTGTTGATGTCCTCGCTGGTGCACGCGAAGTGGATGAAGCCGGTGGCGCCGGCGAGCGACGGCTGCGTCGCGAAGCGCTCGGCGAGCCAGTACTCGACCGCCTTGACGTCGTGGTTGGTGCGCTGCTCGATGGCCTTGATCGCCTCGGCATCGGCGACCGAGAAGTCGGCGACGAGCCGGCTCAGGAACTCGATCGCCGCCGGGCCCGGCGGCGCGAGCCCGGGCAGCCCGGCCGAGGCGAGGGCGACGAACCACTCGACCTCGACCCGGACACGGCAGCGCACCAGGCCGAATTCCGAGAGCCAGGGCCGCAGGGCATCGAGCTTGCGGGCATAGCGGCCGTCGAGCGGGGACAGCGCAGTGAGGGACGAGGCGTGCATCTTGCGAGTGATTGTCGTCGCTGCGGCGTGTCGGCCGCGGCGGCCCGCCGCGGCGAGCCTGCCATTATCCGCGCTGACCCTAGAATAAAACCAGACGTCGTCATCGAACAAGGAAGCGGCCCGTCCGACCCATGAAACTCATCGGTTCGCTCAGCAGCCCGTACGTGCGCAAGGTGCGCATCGTCATGGCCGAGAAGAAGCTCGACTACCAGTTCGTCGAGGAGGATGTCTGGAACAACGACGCGATCCTCGCGGCGAACCCGCTCGGCAAGGTGCCGTGCCTGGTCATGGAGGGCGGCGAGGCGGTCTTCGATTCGCGCGTCATCGTCGAGTACCTCGACGCGCGCTCGCCTTTGGCGCGCCTGATCCCCGAGCCGAACCGCGAGCGCACCGAAGTGCGCACCTGGGAGGCGCTCGCCGACGGCATCGTCGACGCCCTGATCCTGGCCCGTCTCGAGGCGACCTGGGCCGGGCGCACGGCCGAGCAGCGCTCGCAGGCCTGGATCGATCGCCAGATGAAGAAGGTGAACGCCTCGCTCGAGGCCGTGGCCACCGGTCTGGCGGGCAAGCCCTGGTGCACCGGCATCCACATGACGCTCGCCGACGTCGCCGTCGGCTGCGCCCTCGGCTACCTCGACTTCCGCTTCCCGCAGATCGCCTGGCGCAGCGACTACCCGACGCTGGGGCGCCTGGCCGACAAGCTGAACGCGCGCAACAGCTTCATCGACACGGCACCGCCGCGCGCCTGATCCGCCCGCCGCCCGGACGCGCGCGGGGCGAACCGTCTCAGCGCGATGCGACGGCCAGATCCTTCTCCTTGCTCGCCCCGACCTCGACGGTCGGTCGTGCCGCCGGCACGGCGCTGAAGCTGGTCGCGCTGGCCATCGGCCAGTAGGTGCGAAACACCTGCTGCGTCGACTCGCCGTCGAGCAGCTCGCCGCGCTTGACGAAGGGCAGCAGGTTGGCGAGCAGCTTGACGCCGTGCTCGGAGTTGCGCCGCACGATGTGGTCCGCGGTGATCCCGGCGGGATCGCGCAGGCCGGCCGCCTGGACGAGCTCCTTCAGCGCGAGCAGCGTGTTCTGGTGGAAGTGGTACACGCGGTCGGCCTTGTTCGCCACGTCGAGCGCCTTCTGCCGCTGCGGATCCTGCGTTGTCACTCCCGTCGGGCAGGCGCCGGTGTGGCACGTCTGCGCCTGGATGCAGCCGAGCGCGAACATGAAGCCGCGCGCCGAGTTGCACCAGTCGGCGCCGAGCGCGAGCATGCGCGCGATGTCGAACGCGCTGACGACCTTGCCGGCGCAGCCGATCTTGATGTTGTCGCGCAGGTCGAGCCCGACCAGCGTGTTGTGGACGAGCAGCAGGCCTTCCTGCAGCGGCGCGCCGACGTGATCGCAGAACTCGAGGGGGGCGGCTCCGGTGCCGCCCTCGGCGCCGTCGACGACGATGAAGTCGGGCAGGATGCGGGTCTCGAGCATCGCCTTGGCGATGCTGAACCACTCCCAGGGGTGGCCGATGCAGAGCTTGAAGCCGGTCGGCTTGCCGCCCGACAGGTCGCGCAGCCGGTCGATGAACTTCATCATCTCGATCGGCGTCTTGAAGGCGGCGTGCGAGGCCGGCGAGACGCAGTCGACCCACGGCTGCACGCCGCGCGCCTCGGCGATCTCGAGCGTCACCTTCGGCCCCGGCAGGACGCCGCCGTGGCCGGGCTTGGCGCCCTGCGACAGCTTGAGCTCGATCATCTTGACCTGCGGGTCGTTGGCGTTGGCGGCGAAGCGCTCTTCGCTGAACGAGCCGTCGGCGCCGCAGCAGCCGAAGTAGCCCGAGCCGATCTCCCAGATCAGGTCGCCGCCGTGGACGCGGTGATGGCGGCTGATCGAGCCCTCGCCGGTGTCGTGCGCGAAATTGCCGCGCTTGGCGCCCGCGTTGAGGGCGAGGATCGCGTTCGCCGACAGCGCGCCGAAGCTCATCGCCGAGATGTTGAAGAGGCTGGCGCTGTAGGGCTTGGCGCGCGTCGCGCCGATGGTGACCCGGAAGTCGTGCGACGCGACCACGCTCGGCTGCATCGAGTGGTTGATCCACTCGTAGCCGATCGCGGCGACGTCGAGCTGGGTGCCGAACGGCCGCTTGTCGGAATCGCCCTTGGCGCGCTGGTAGACGAGCGAGCGCTGCTGGCGGGAAAACGGCGCCGCCTCGCTGTCGCTCTCGATGAAGTACTGGCGCATCTCCGGCCGGATGAACTCGAGCAGGAAGCGCAGGTGGCCGATCACCGGGTAGTTGCGCAGGATCGCGTGGCGCGCCTGCATCACGTCGCGCACGCCGATCGCGACGAGCCCCGCGAATACGACGACGAGCCACAGGCTCATCCCCATCTTCAGCCAGGCGGCCGCGCTGAGGACGAGGCCGACCATGCACAGCGCCCAGGCCGCGTAGCGGATCGGCAGGTAGTGGTCGAGCTTGCTGACCCACGCGAACATCGGCGCTCCTCGGTCGGGGTGGCGGCGATGGTAGACCCGGGCGAAGGGGCGTCGGGCGGCGCGAGCGACGGCGTTGGTCCGCCGCCCAACTTCTGGCGCGGCGGGCGAGAACCCTCAGCCGGGCGGCGCGGCGA
>DATIDZ010000007.1:0-4007 GCA_035456045.1 Caldimonas sp. | reverse complement strand
CGCCTCGCCGCCGAGCAGCCGGCGCGCGTTTCGCACCTCGTCGTCGCCGGCGGCTTCGCCGCCTGGCTCGCCGACGCGCCCGACGTCAAGGCGGTCGTGTCGGCCGCGCTCGCTCAGATGCGCGGCGACTGGCCGGCGCATGTCGATCGCTTCTTCGGCATGGTCTTCAACGAGCCGCATTCGACCAAGCCGTACGAGGACGGCGTCCTGCGCCACGGCGCCGCCACCGACGGCGCGACGGTGGCGATGGGCCTGACCGGCTGGATCGGCACCGACGTGCGCGCGCTCGCGCCGAAGGTGACGTGTCCGACGCTCGTCATCCACGGCGACAAGGACGAGCGCGTCACCTACGACCGCGGCGAGGAGGTCGCCCGACTGATCCCCGGCGCCCGGCTCCTGACCGTCGTCGGCGGCGGCCACCTGATGTGCGCGCGCGATCCGGTCGCGTTCGCGCGCACGGTGCGCGACTTCGTCGGCGCCGCGCCGTCGCGGTCGAGCTGGGTGCGCGCGATGGGGCGCAAGCGCCGCGTGCTCTTCGTCTCGAGCGCGATCGGCCTCGGCCACGTGCAGCGCGACCTGGCGATCGCGCGCGCCATGCGCGCCCAGCACCCCGACCTCGAGATCGACTGGTTCACCGTCGACCCGGCCGCGACCTATCTCGCCCGCGAGGGCGAGCGGCTGCACCCCGCGACCGCGCTCCTCGCCAACGAGAGCCGCCACTTCGAGGCCCAGGCCGGCGAGCATGACCTGCAGGCCTTCTTCGCCCTGCGCACGATGGACGAGGTGATGGCGCGCAACTTCCTCGTCTTCGCCGACCTGCTCGACCGCGAGCACTACGACATCGTCGTCGGCGACGAGGCATGGGAGGTCGACTACCACTACCACGAGAACCCCGAGCTCAAGCGCCAGCCGTTCGTGTTCCTCACCGACTTCGTCGGCTGCCTGCCGATGGAGGAGGGCAACGAGCGCGAGGCGTACCTGTGCGCCGACCGCAACGCCGACGACATCGAGCATGTCCGGCGCTATCCGTGGATCCGCGACCGCGCGATCTTCGTGGGCAATCCCGACGATGTCTCCGAGCTGCCGTTCGGCCCCGGGCTGCCCGCGATCCGCGACTGGACGCGACGCAACTTCACCTTCACCGGCTACGCGCTGCCGTTCGACCCGCGGGCGCTCGCCGACACCGACGCGCTGCGGGCGCGGCACGGGTATCGGCGCGACGAGAAGCTCGTCGTCGCGGCGGTCGGCGGCACCGCCGTCGGCGCACCGCTCCTCAGGCGCATCGCCGACGCGTTCCCGGCGATGAAGCGCCGCGTGCCCGAGCTGCGCATGGTGCTCGTCGCCGGCCCGCGCGTCGATCGCGCGACCCTGCCGGCGCACGACGGCCTCGACGTCCTGCCCTACGTGCACAACCTGTTCGAGCACCTCGCCTGCTCGGATCTCGCGCTCGTCCAGGGCGGCCTCAGCACGTGCATGGAGCTGGTGGCGACGCGGCGGCCGTTCCTCAGCTTTCCGCTCGAGCGCCACTTCGAGCAGTGCATCCACGTCACGAACCGCCTGCACAACTACTGCGCCGACTGCGCGGTGCGCTTTCGCGAGCTGTCGACCGACGAGCTCGCCGAGCGCGCCGTCGCGGCGATGCATGCGCCGGTCGCGTACCGCCCGGTCGAGACCGACGGCGCCGCGCGCGCGGCGCGCGAGATCCTCGCGGTGATGGAGAACCGGTCGTGGGCGACGGCATGACGGCCGCCGGCCACGCTTCCTGTCGATCCGCCCTGGCCGCGACGGCCGCCGCGCGGATCGTTCCCGGGCGCCGCCGAGCGCCTGATCGTTCCTGAGGAGAGCTCCATGTCCCACGTGTCATCGACGGCCGTCGACACCGGCCGCTACGCCAAGTGCATCGAAGTGTCCAAGCGCATCCGCTGGGACACCGACCGCGACGTCATCCGCGGCCGGAGCTTCGATCTCTCGAAGAAGTTCCTGCCGGACGGCCTGTCCAAGGTCGCCCAGCTGCCGTTCCTCGACGCCTCGGAGAAGCGCTTCTTCTCGCAGGTGCAGGGCCGCACGTACGCGAATATGTTCGCGCTCGTCGAGCGCTTCATCGGCGCCAAGATGACGGCGCTCGGCGGCGCCCACGCGCTCGGCGACCAGGTCGCGTTCGAGGCGCTCGTGCGGCTCACCGACGAGGAGCTGAAGCACCAGGAGATGTTCCGCCGCCTCGAGGCGATGACCGCCGCCGGCATGCCCCCCGGCTATCGCTTCCTGCCGCAGCCGAACGACGTCGCCGGCGCGGTGCTCGGCGCATCCACGTGGGCGGTGCTGGCGTTGACGTGCGACATCGAGCTGTTCTCGCAGGCGCACTACCGCAGCAGCATCGAGCCCGACACGGAGCTCGACCCGCTCTGGAAGGACGTCTTCCTCTTCCACTGGCGCGAGGAGTCGCAGCACGCCATCCTCGACGAGATGGAGTGGCAGCGCGAGAACGACAAGCTCGATCCGGCGCAGCGCGACCGCGCCGTCGACGAGCTGATCGGCCTGGTCGGCGCGGTCGACGGCATCTGCCAGCTCCAGGCCAAGGCCGATGCCGGCTACTTCGCCGCCGCCGCCGGGCGCGCCTTCGACGCCAAGCAGGTCGAGGCGATCGAGGCGACGACGCTGGCGGCCTACCGCTGGCAGTACATCGTCACCGGCGTCCAGGACGCGCGGTTCGGCGAGCTGCTCGGCGCGATGATCGACGCCGACCAGGGCGCGCGCATCCAGGCGGCGCTCGCCCCGCTCGTCGGGGCCAGCCTGCAATGAACGGCGATCGGGGCGCGCACGCGTCCCGGTCGCGTTTGCGAAGCCGCAAATGCGAGCAGGCCCCGATGAGGTAAAAGAAGCGGATTGCCGTCCCTGGAGACATCCGCATGAGCGCAGAACAGCACGTCTACCCCCCGCCGGCCGAGGCCGTGAAGAACGCCTGGGTCTCGGGGATGCCGGCCTACCAGGCCCTCGTCGACGAAGCCGCGCGCGACCACGAGGGCTTCTGGGCGCGCCTCGCGCGCGAGCTGATTTCGTGGCGAACGCCTTTCCGGCGTGTCCTCAACGCCGACACGCCGCCGTTCTTCAAGTGGTTCGAGGACGGCACGCTCAACGCCTCGTACAACTGCCTCGACCGCAACGTCGAGCAGGGGCTGGGCGACAAGACGGCGATCATCTTCGAGGCCGACGACGGCGCGGTCACGAAGGTCAGCTACGCCGACCTGCTCGCACGCACCTGCCGGCTCGCCAACGCGATGAAGGCGCGCGGCATCGTCAAGGGCGACCGCGTCGTGATCTACATGCCGATGTCGATCGAGGGCGTGACGGCGATGCTCGCGTGCGCGCGGATCGGTGCGACGCACTCCGTGGTGTTCGGCGGCTTCTCGGCGCAGAGCCTGCGCGACCGCATCGCCGACACCGGCGCGGTGATGGTGATCACCGCCGACGAGCAGCTGCGTGGCGGCAAGGCGCTGCCGCTGAAGGCGATCGTCGACGAGGCGCTCACCGGTCCGAACATGGCGGTGCGCGACGTCATCGTCTACCGCCGCACCGGCGGCAAGGTCGACTTCACCGCGCCGCGCGACAAGTGGCTGCACGAGCTGGTCGAGAAGGAGCCGGCGACCTGCGAGCCGGAATGGGTCCTCGCCGAGCATCCGCTCTTCCTGCTCTACACGTCGGGGTCGACCGGCAAGCCGAAGGGCGTCCAGCACTCGACCGGCGGCTACCTCCTGCACGCCGCGCTGACGACGAAGTGGACCTTCGACCTCAAGCCCGACGACGTGTTCTGGTGCACGGCCGACATCGGCTGGGTGACCGGCCACACGTACATCACGTACGGTCCGCTCGCGCTCGGCGGCACCGAGGTCGTCTTCGAAGGCATCCCGACCTACCCCGACGCCGGCCGCTTCTGGCAGACGATCGCCAAGCACAAGGTCTCGATCTTCTACACCGCGCCGACGGCGATCCGCGCCCTCATCAAGACGTCC
>DATIDZ010000006.1:0-2336 GCA_035456045.1 Caldimonas sp. | reverse complement strand
CCATGTCGATGAAGTACAGGCCGGTCGCGTAACAGGTGACCTCGGTGCGGTGGGCGCCGCCAATCAGCTTGTGGATCGGCCGTCCGCAGGCCTTGCCGACGATGTCCCAGAGCGCGATGTCGATGCCGCTCAGCGCCGCGGCCGCCATCCCCTTGCCGCCGTAGTCCTTGATCCGGTTGTAGAGGTCTTCCCAGATGACCTCGACGTCGAATGCGTCGCGGCCGACGATGCGCGGCCCGAACTGCGTCTCGATGTAGGCCTTGGCGACCGCCGACGGGCCGTAGCACTCGCCCCAGCCGACGATGCCGTCGGCGGTCTCGATCTCGACGATGCACGAGCCGCGCTGCTTGTAGAGCCAGCCGCGCGACGAGGTGAACGGCCGCTCGACCGGCGCGGAGACGGCGTGGCAGGTGACCTTCTTGATGACGCTCGGGTTCATCGCCGTCCTCACTTCTTCTCGGCGACGAAGATCTGCTTGCCGACGACGGCGAGCGACTTCTCGACGCCGGCGATCTCCTTGGCGAGCGCCGGTCCGGTGACGTCGTCGA
The DNA here is from genome assembly GCA_035456045.1 of Caldimonas sp. Classification (GTDB taxonomy): domain Bacteria; phylum Pseudomonadota; class Gammaproteobacteria; order Burkholderiales; family Burkholderiaceae_C; genus Schlegelella_A. The sequence goes on along the minus strand of DATIDZ010000006.1, from coordinate 1,788 downwards.
CGAGCGCGCCGCCCTGCGCCGCGACCGCCTTGAATTCGGCGCTCTGGATCGCCTCCTGGAACAGCTTCGTCAGCTTCACGCGCACGTCCTCGGGCACCTTCGCCGGGGCGACGAGGTAGGCCATCTGGACGAGCGGGCCGTACGGGAAGACGTCGTAGCCCTTCTCCTTGAAGGTCGGCACGTCGGGGAACACCTTCAGGCGCTCGTTGGCGAAGACGCCGATCGGCTTCACCAGGCCGCCGTCGATTTGCCCCTTGCTCTCGCCGGGCTTCAGCACCGCGGCGTCGATCTGCTTGCCGGAGAGGTCGGCGACGACCTTCGAGCCGCCGGTGTACGGGATGACGTTGACCTCGGACCCGGCGACGCGGCCGGCCATCACCGCGAAGATGTGGTTGAGGTTGTTGCTGCCCGGCGTGCCGACCGAGACTTTGCCCGGGTTCTGCTTCACATGGGCGACGAACTGGTCGATCGTGCCGAGCGGGCTGTTCGTCGGCACCAGCAGCGTGAGCGGGTCGGTCGTCACGCGTGCGATCGGCGTGAACTGCTCGCTCTTCAGCGGCGTCAGGCCCTGTGCCATCAGCGCCAGGGTCGAGCTGGTGCCCATGCCGATCGTGTAGCCGTCGGCCGGCGCGTTCGCGACCTTCTGCATGCCGATCGAGCCGGTCGCGCCGGGGACGTTGTCGACGATGACGCGGACACCCTTCTTCCCGAGGATGTCGGCGAGGGCGCGTGCGGCGATGTCGTTCGAGCCGCCGGCGTTCCAGGGCACGACGAGGCGGATTTCCTTGCTCGGGAACGTGTCCTGGGCGAAGGCGGCGGCGCCGACGGTCAGCGCCACGGCAGCGGCGGTGGCGCAACGAAGGAAGCGGTGGCGAGAAATCATCGGGTTTCCTAAAGTGGAAGCTGAATGTTATAACAAACAACGTTCAAACGGCGAAAACCCTGCGTTGTGGTAGGAGACCGAGGTCGCGGTGGGACCCTGCGTTGCGAGCGGACACCGCGGTCGCGGGGATACCGCCGTTGGTCAGGACCGGCTGGCGCGCTCGAGCAGCGGGACGATGTCGTCGCGCGCGCTGTCGATGTCGTCGCGGATCGCCGCCGCAGCGCGCTCGCCGTCGCCGCGCCGCAGCGCTTCGACGCAGGCCACGTGCAGCGGAAAGCGCTTCAGCCCGGGGACGTATTCGGGCAGCCCGAGCGTCAGCGTCGGCGCGCAGCGGACCCAGGCCATCTCGATGATCTCGAGCATGATCGGCATCCGGCACAGCGCGTAGATGCCGAAGTGGAAGCGGTGGTGGGCCTGCAGGTAGGCGTCGGGGCGCTTCTCGTCGAAGGTCGTCTCCATCGCCCGCAGCGCCTGCTCGATCTCGGCCAGCGCCGCCGGAGTGACGTTCGGCGCCGCGGCGACGGTGGCGCCCGGCTCGAGGCACGCGCGCACCGCCATCAGCTGGCGGAACTGGTCGGCGTCGAGCAGCGGTACCGTCGCGCCGCCGCCTTGACCGACGACGCCGCGCTCGAGCACACGTTCGGCGATCAGCCGGTTCACCGCGTCGCGCACCGGCGTCAGGCTGATACCGAGGCGTTCGGCGACGTCGCGCAGCACAATGCGCTGCCCGGGCGCCAGCCGGCCTTCCATCAGCGCCGTGCGCAGCGAGACGTACGCGCTGTCCCACAGCGTGTTGCGTTCCAGCGGGACGAGCGGCGGAAGGGTCGTGTTCACGGCGACAAGGGTAACCGAGGCCGAGGCCGCGGGGCCTGAACGACGAACCGCTGCCAGCTACGCTGTCGATT
>DATIDZ010000005.1:0-3961 GCA_035456045.1 Caldimonas sp. | reverse complement strand
TCCCGGTCGCCGTGACCGCGCTCAGTCCCACCGGGCACGACGCGCGCACGGTCGTCACGCGCAGCGACCCCGAGCTCGGCGTCGTCACCGTCAGCGATGTCACCGCACAGGTCGGCGTCTCGATCGCCGTTCCCGGCGGAGTCGCCGGCATCGGGCCGGAGCTCGTCTTCGACGCCGACTGGGTCCTGCAGCCCGGCGGCTTCGACCTGCCGGAGACATCGGTCGACCTGCTCGGCAGCCGCACGCTGACGACGCAGCTGCGCTGGGGCAGCGTCGCGCCGTCGTTTCCGCCGAACCAGGCGGGGGTGGGCGGCATCTGACCGGCGGCTTCGGCGCATCGGTCGCGAAGCGGCGCCAAGGCGATACTCGCGGGCCTTTGCGAATGCGGTCGTCCCCATGAACAAGCCCCTGACCCGCGCCGAAGTCGCGATCGAGACCACCTGGAACCTCGCTGATCTCTTCGCGACGCGCGACGCGTGGCTCGCCGAGCTCGCCGCCGTCGAGCGCTCGGTCGAGACCGTCGTCCGGCACCAGGGCCGGCTCGGCGACGGCCCCGGCGAGCTGCTCGCCTGCCTCGAGGCGCGCGACGCGTTGCTTGCGCGGCTCGACCGGGTCGGCGCGTACGCCGGCCTGCGCGAGGCCGAGGACGGCGGCAACGCCGCGCACCAAGCCGACCTGTCGACCGCGGCGGCGCTCGGCGCGCGCGTCGACGCGGCCGTCAAGTTCGTCGACACCGAGATCCTCGCCCTGCCCGACGGCACGATCGCCGCGTACCTGTGCGACGAGCCCGCCCTCGCCGTCTACCGGCCGACCCTCGACGAGCTCGCGGCCCTGAAGCCGCACATGCTCTCGCCCGAGACCGAGCGCATGCTCGCGAGCCTCGGCGAAGTGCTCGACGCGCCGCACACGATCTACAGCCGCGCCAAGACCGGCGACATGGCGTTCGCGCCGTTCACCGATGCGGCCGGCGCGACGCATCCGAATTCCTTCAACCTCTACCAGTCGACGTACGAGGCGGACGACGACACGAGCGTGCGCCGCGGCGCGTGGGCCTCGTTCTGCGCCGGGCTCGCGGCGCACCAGCACACGCTGGGCGGCACCTTCGCGACCGAGGTCGCCAAGAACATCGTGCTCGCGAAGGCGCGCGGCCACGAGAGCGCCGAGCGCTTCCTGCTGCATGCGCACAAGGTGCCGTTCGAGCTCTACACGAACGTGCTCGACATCATCCAGGCCGAGCTCGCGCCGCACATGCGACGCTACGCGCGCCTGCGCCGCCGCGTCCTCGGCCTCGACCGGCTGCTCTTCTGCGACATCAAGGCGCCGCTCGACCCCGGCTATGCGCCCGCGATGACGTTCGAGGCGACCGGAGCGCTGCTCGAGGAGGCGCTCGCGCCGCTCGGCGCCGAGTACGTCGGCTTCGTGCGCAGCGCGTTCGCGAACCGCTGGATCGACCGCGCGAGCAACGTCGGCAAGTCGTCGGGCGCGTTCTGCGCGACGCCGTACGGCGTGCATTCGTTCATCCTCATGACGTGGGCCGATTCGATGCGCGACGCGTTCACGCTCGCCCACGAGCTCGGTCACGCGGGGCACTTCATGCTGGCGGGGAAGCACCAGCGGCGCGCCAACACCGACGTCGCGATGCCGTTCGTCGAGGCGCCGTCGATCATGAACGAGGTGCTGCTGGCGCGGCATCTCCTGGCCCGGTCGCCCGAGCCGCGCGTGCGGCGCTGGCTGCTGACGCAGGTGCTCGGCACCTACCACCACAACTTCGTCACCCACCTGCTCGAGGCCGAGCTTCAGCGCCAGGTGTACCGGCTCGCCGAAGGCGGCCAGCCGGTCACCGCCGCGCTGCTGAACGAGCGCAAGCGCGCGATCCTGCAGGCCTTCTGGGGCGACGACGTCGAGATCGACGCCGGCGCGGCGATGACGTGGATGCGCCAGCCGCACTATTACCTCGGCCTGTACCCGTACACCTATTCCGTCGGTCTCGTCGCGGCGACCGCGCTCGGCGAGAAGTCGAGCCGCGAAGGCCCCGGGGTGCTCGCGCACTGGCTCGACGTGCTGCGCGCCGGCGGCTCGCTGCCGCCGCTCGAGCTGATGCGCCGGGTCGGCATCGACCTGTCGTCGCCGCAGCCGATCCACGACGCGGTCGCCTATGCGGGGCGGCTGATCGACGAGCTCGAAGCGAGCCACTGAGCGCGGCCTGCGCTCGCGCTCGCGCTGAACCGTGCCACGCTGGTCATGCGCAGACCGAAGTGTTCAAATTCGGCGTCTGCGAGGGACGACGAGCCCTGACCCGTTGCCCATCGCTGATCTGGTGAGATGGCATGGACCGAAGAACACTCGTCATCGCTTCGGGGGCCGGTCTGGCATTCGCACGGCCCGGACTAGCTCAAACTCTCAAACGGAGCGTGATTCGGATCGGCTACATCGGCGCGTGGTACTCGAGCACGACCGCGCGTTCCCTGTTCCAGGCATTCCGCAAGGCAATGGCCGATCATGGATACATCGAAGGCCGCAATCTCACGCTTGACGTCCGATGGATGCAAGGCATGGCGGCCGATGAGGCAGCCAGGCTCACTTCTGACTTGCTTCGAGCGAACGTCGATGTCTTGGTCGCTCAGGCCGTTGCGGTCTCCGGGGTGAAGGAGGCAGCGGGATCTACGCCTGTGGTGTTCAGCTTCAGCGGCGATCCGGTAGCGGCAAAGTTCGTGACAAGCCTCGCACGCCCCGGCGGCAACCTCACGGGGATGAGCCTGCTCGCCGTCAACCTGGCAGGCAAGCGCGTGGAGCTCCTCAAGCAAGCGGTGCCACGCGCTTCCCGGATCGCGATCCTGACCAACCCCGCGCACCTGGGCGAAGAAGAGGAACTGCGGGAGTCGCTGTCAGCGGCCCAACGCCTCGGGCTGACCGGCCAGTCCTTCCCCGTGCGTACCGCTGCCGATGTCGCTGCGGCACTCGACACGATCGCACGCAATCGCCTGGATGCAGTGGTCGCCTTGTCCAATTTCCTCATCATGACCCAGCGCTACTCGATTGCCGAGTTCGCGACGAAGCAGGGCATTCCGACGGTGTCCAGCTGGGAAGACTTCGCCGTGGATGGCAACCTCATGAGCTACGGACCGGATCTCGAGCAGGCCTGGCAGCGACTTGCGGACTACGTCGACAAGATTCTCAAGGGAACCGCGCCAGCGGATCTCCCCGTGGAGTTGCCGACGAGGTTCCGGTTGGTCATCAACCTCAAGACAGCAAAGGCACTGTCGCTCAGGCTTGCGCAAGAATTGCTCGTTCGTGCCGATCGAATCGTTGAGTGATTTCTTGCGATCTATCGATTAGCGCGCTTCCGCAAGGCAGCTCCAATCGCCTGGCCGCAAGACGATGCCGGCGGCCTGCGTATGATCGACCTGCGCAAGGACGAGCAGTCGGGCAGCAAGAAGTGCACGCCCCTCGCCGACCGCAAGTTCGGCAGCGAGATGGCGGCCAGCTACCACGTCGGCAGCCCGGGCGCGAAGCCGAATCCTCGGCCCGGGCGCGATGGACCTCTGGGTGAGCCGCGCGACCGGGCTGATGGTCGCCATGGCGCCCGACACGGAGACCGGCGGTTTCCGCTACGCGTACGACAGCCAGGTGGTGGCGCCGCCGGCCAGCCAGATTCGCAAGTGACGTAGGCGGCCGCGTCAGCCGCACTGGCCGATCGCGCCGCACGCGGTGCAGAACTCGCAGCCGTCCTTCTTGATCAGCGAGAAGTTGCCGCACTCCTTGCACTGCTTGCCGGGCAGCGTGCGGTAGGTCTGCGCTTCGGCCTCGCGGTCGACTTCGGGGATCTCGAGCACGCCCATCTCGACGGTCGGATAGCCGCGCTCGTCGAGCACGCCGAGCATCGCGTAGCGGTGAATGATGAGCCGCGCGACATACGCCACCGTCGACGGGAAATTCTGCTGCTTTTCCTCCCCGGGAATCC
>DATIDZ010000004.1:0-2704 GCA_035456045.1 Caldimonas sp. | reverse complement strand
GTCTGTGCCGTCGAAATCATCGGCGCGGCCATCGCGGTCGCGCCCACGGTCGTGGCCGCGGCGCTCCTCAGAAAGCGACGGCGGGTGGCGAAGGCGCGCGCACGGGGGGCGATCTTGTCGGTCAAGGGTGTCTCCGGAAGTGATACGAGCGGCGCCACCGATACGGCCGGGCAGGCGCGTCGAGCGGCGACTCTCGATACTCGCCATCGACCTGGCGCAACACAAGTAGGGGAAGCCCGCCGGGAATAATCCGCCGTCCGATGCCGTCTGCCCAGCCCCCGCCCGCCTCGCGCCCGCTGCCGTCCCCGCTCGCCCACGCGATCGAGTTCCCGGAGGCGCTTCCGGTCTCCGCGCGGCGCGACGAGATCGCCGCGGCGCTGCGCGACAACCCCGTCGTCATCGTGTGCGGCGAGACCGGCTCCGGCAAGACGACGCAGCTGCCGAAGATCGCGCTCGCGCTCGGCCGCGGCCGCCTCAACGGCGGCCGCCTGATCGGCCACACGCAGCCGCGCCGCATCGCTGCGTCGAGCGTCGCCAAGCGGATCGCTGCCGAGCTCCGCACCGAGCTCGGCGACGTCGTCGGCTACAAGGTACGCTTCCAGGACCGGCTGTCGGCCGGCGCGAGCGTCAAGCTCATGACCGACGGCATCCTGCTCGCGGAAACGCAGAGCGATCCGCTGCTGCGCGGGTACGACACGATCATCGTCGACGAGGCGCACGAGCGCAGCCTCAACATCGACTTCCTGCTCGGTCACCTGCGCCAGATCCTGCCGCGACGGCCGGACCTGCGCGTCGTCGTCACGTCGGCGACGATCGACGCCGAGCGCTTCGCCGACCACTTCGCCGGACCCGGCGGCCCGGCGCCCGTGATCCAGGTCTCCGGGCGGCTGTACCCGGTCGAGATCCGCTGGCGCCCGTTCGTCGAAAGCCGCGATCACGATCTCGGCGATGCGATCTGCGATGCCGTCGACGAGCTCTGGCAAGGTCCGGGCGCGGCCGGCTCGGGCGACGTGCTCGTGTTCCTGCCCGGCGAGCGTGAGATTCGCGACGCCGCCGAGCGTCTGAGAAAGCACCACCCTCCCGGCGTCGAGGTGCTGCCGCTGTTCTCGCGCCTGTCGCAGCAGCAGCAGGACGAGGTGTTCGCGCCGCACAGCGCACGCCGCATCGTGCTGGCCACCAACGTCGCCGAAACGTCGCTCACCGTGCCCGGCATCCGCTTCGTCATCGACGCGGGGACGGCGCGGATCAAGCGCTACAGCTTTCGCAGCAAGGTCGAACAGCTGCCGATCGAGCCGATCAGCCAGGCGGCGGCGAACCAGCGTGCCGGCCGCTGCGGCCGTGTCGCCGACGGCATCTGCATCCGCCTCTACGACGAGGCCGATTTCCTCGCGCGACCGAAGTTCACCGATCCCGAGATCGTGCGCTCGTCGCTCGCCGGCGTCATCCTGCGCATGCAGTCGCTCAACCTCGGCAGCGTCGAGGACTTCCCGTTCCTCGAGGCGCCGCCGCGGCGCGCCATCGCCGACGGCTACCAGCTCCTCAACGAGCTCGGCGCGACCGACGGCCAGAACGCGCTGACGACGATCGGCCGCGAGCTCGCCCGACTGCCGCTCGACCCGCGCATCGGCCGGATGATCCTCGAGGCGCGCCATCGCGAGGCCTTGCGCGAGGTGCTCGTCGTCGCGAGCGCGCTCAGCGTGCAGGACGTCCGCGATCGTCCGCTCGAGCATCAGCAGGCGGCCGACCAGGCGCACGCGAAGTTCGACGACGAGAAGTCCGAATTCCTCGGCACGCTCAAGCTCTGGACGTGGCTCGAGCACTCGCGCGGCGGACACGGCGAGCACCGCTTGTCGAGCCGCAAGCACGAGCAGCTGCTGCGCGACAACTTCATCTCGCCGCGCCGCGTGCGCGAGTGGCGCGACATCCACGCCCAGCTGCAGTCGGTCGTCACCGAGCACGGCTGGCGCGTCAACGCGAGCGAACCCACGTACGAGCAGTTGCACCAGTCGATGCTCGCCGGCCTGCTCGGCAACATCGGCGTCAAGAGCGACGAGGACGAGTCCTACCTCGGCGCCCGGGGCATCCGCTTCTGGCGCCACCCCGGCGCGCGCCTCGCGAAGAAGCCCGGACGCTGGATCGTCGCGGCCGAGCTGGTCGAGACGACTCGCCTCTATGCGCGCGGCATCGCGGCGATCGACCCGCGCTGGCTGCCCGCGATCGCCGGCCACCTCATCAAGACGCAGCTGCTCGAGCCGCACTGGGAGAAGAAGGCCGCGCAGGTGATCGCGCTCGAGCGGGCGACCCTCTACGGCATCGTCGTCTACGCCAACAAACGCGTCGATTTCGCGACGGTCGATCCGGCGGCGGCGCGCGAGATCTTCATCCGCGAGGCGCTCGTCGCGGGCGAGTGGGAGACCAAGCTTCCGTTCGCCGCGGCGAACCGCAAGCTCATCGCCCAGGTCGAGGAGCTCGAGCACAAGTCGCGGCGACAGGACGTGCTCGTCGACGACGACCTGATCTTCGCCTTCTACGACCAGCAGTTGCCCGCCGACGTCCACAGCGGCGAGTCGTTCGAGCGCTGGTACCGCGCGGAGGTGAAGCGCCAGCCCAGGCTCCTCGAGCTGACGCGCGAGGAGCTGATGCGCCACGAGGCGGCGGGCATCACGACGGCCGCGTTCCCGAAGACGATCCGCCTCGGCGGCGT
>DATIDZ010000003.1:0-4893 GCA_035456045.1 Caldimonas sp. | reverse complement strand
GCGCGTCGAGCGCGGGCGCGCCGGGCGCTTCCATCGCCGGGCGGCGGCGCAGCACGGCGTGGATGCGCGCGAGCAGCTCGCGCGGGTTGAACGGCTTGGGCAGGTAGTCGTCGGCGCCGACCTCGAGGCCGACGATGCGATCGACGTCCTCGACCTTGGCGGTGAGCATGATGATCGGCGTCACGTCGTTCGCGGCGCGCAGGCGACGGCAGATCGAGAGGCCGTCTTCGCCGGGCAGCATCAGGTCCAGGACGATGAGATGAACCGTCTCGCGCGTGAGCAACCGATTGAGCGCCTTCGCGTCTTCCGCCAGCAGCACCTCGAAGCCTTCCTGCGTCAGGTAGCGGCGCAGCAGGTCGCGAATGCGGGCATCATCGTCGACGACGACGATCCGATCCGGGCGGGCGTTGGCAGCTGTGTTCATCGATTCCCCATTTGTAACAATCGCGATTCTGCGCAGGTTTCCGGGCGATTCCGGGCCGCGCTGACGAGCTGTTACAAGTCATCTCGGCGATGTCGAGCAATCCATCATGAAGTGCAACGTTCGCGCGGCCGCGGTCGCCAGCTTTCTCGTCGCCGCGAGCATTGGGAACCGAGCGCATGCCGACACGCCGCCGCCGCAAGGCGTGCTCGGACTCACCGCGAACGCCAGCGTCGAGGTCGCGAAGGACCTGCTCGCCGTCACGTTCTCGACCACGCGCGAGGGCAACGATGCCAACGCCGTGCAGGCGCAGCTCAAGCAGGCGCTCGACGCGGCGCTGGCCGAGGCGAAGAAGGCGGCGAAGCCAGGTCAGGTCGACGTGCAGACGGGCAACTTCTCGATCTATCCGCGATACGCGAACGCGACGAGCTCGGCCAAGCCGGCGATCACAGGATGGCAGGGAACCGCGGAGGTCATCGTCGAAGGCCGCGACATGGCCGCGATCGGCCAGCTCACCGGCCGCATCACGACGATGACGATCGCGCGCGTCGCCTACCGGCTCTCGCGCGAGGCGAGCCAGCGTGTCGAGGGCGACGTCGCCGCCGAGGCGGTGGCGGCGTTTCGCGCCAAGGCGACGAGCTACGCGAAGCTATTCGGCTACGGCGGCTATGCGGTGCGCGAGGTGTCGGTGGCGACCAGCGATCCGCAGCCCGGCCCGGTGCCGATGCTGCGCATGCAGGCGGCGACCGCGAGCAGCGGCGACGCGCTGTCGGTCGAGCCCGGCAAGGCGCTCGTGACGGCGACCGTCAACGGCACGGTGCAGATGAAGTGAGCGCGGCGATGGACGAGCCTCGGCTGCGCCACGTCCAGTGCCTGGACGGCCGTGGCCTGCACCGCATGGCGTACTGGCAGTGGGATCGCACGACTGGCGCGAGCGACCGCGTCCTCGTCTGCGTGCACGGCCTGACACGCCAGGGCCGCGACTTCGACACGCTCGCGCGCGCGATGCAGGACGGATGGCGCGTCGTCTGCCCCGATCTCGTCGGCCGCGGCGAGTCCGATCGCCTCGCCGATCCTTCGGCGTACGGCATCGCGACGTACGTCGCCGACATGGTGACTTTGCTCGCCCGCCTCGACGCGACCACCGTGCACTGGGTCGGCACCTCGGTGGGCGGCCTGATCGGCATCGGCCTCGCGGCGCTGCCGAGCTCGCCGATCTCGCGCCTGGTGCTCAACGACATCGGTCCCGCGATCGATGCCGACGGCCTCGCTCGTATCGCGTCGTACGTGGGACGGGCGATGACATGGGCCAGCGAAGACGAGGCGGCCGACTACCTGCTCACGATCTCGCAGGGCTTCGGCCCGCACCGCCGCGAGCAGTGGCTGGCGCTGACGCGGCCGATGCTGCGCCAGGACGGCGAACGCGTGCGGCTTCACTACGACCCGGCCATCGCCGTGCCGCTGCGCGCGATCACCCCGGACGCCGTGAGTGCCGGCGAAGCGACGCTGTGGGCTGCGTACGACGCGGTCCGCTGCCCGACGCTGGTCCTGCGCGGTGCCCAGTCCGACGTCCTCGCGCCTGCCACGGCGGCCGCAATGGCGGCGCGCGGGCCGAAGGCGCGCGTGCACGAGTTCGCCGGCGTCGGCCACGCGCCGACGATCGTCGCCCCCGACCAGGTCGCCGTCGTGCGGGAGTTCCTGCAAGAAGGCGCGTAGTGGCCGCGCGGGCAGCACCGTGAAGACCGCAGCGGCGGTGGCCGAGGCGACGGCGCCGATCGTTCGCCTGCTCGATCCGCGGGACGACGGGCCGCGCGGCGGCAACGACGTCGCGCGCGCTCGCGCCTTCACCGCGCCGCTCGTTATCGGCCGCGAGCTGCCGACCGGCGAGGGCGTGCTCGCTCACGCGGACGGCGTGGCCGCGATCCTCGCCGCGATCGGCGCCGCGCCGCCGCTGTGCGCCGCCGCCTATCTGGTCCACGCCGCCGACGAGCTGGGCGAGCCCGACGCGGTGCTCACGCCGCTCTTCGGCGCGTCGCAGGCGGCGCTCGTCGCGCACGCGAGAAAGCTCGGCGCGCTGCAGCGCGCGGCGCAGGGCGCGCGGCTCGACGGCGCGGAGCGCGCGCTCCAGATCGAGCGCGTGCGCAAGATGCTGCTCGCCTTCTCTCGCGACTTGCGTGTCGTGTTGCTCCGGCTCGCCTCGCGCCTGCAGACGCTGCGCTACTTCGCGGCGAGCAAGACGACGTGTCCGCCCGAGCTCGCCGCCGAGGCGATGCAGGTGTTCGCGCCGCTGGCGAACCGTCTCGGCATCTGGCAGATCAAGTGGGAGCTCGAGGACCTCGCCTTCCGGATCCTAGATCCGGAGCAGTACCGAACCATCGCACGGCTTCTCGACGAGACGCGCGCCGATCGCGAAGCTCGCGTCGCCGCCATGCGCGCGACCCTCGCCGCCGACCTCGCGGCGCATGGCCTCGCGGTCGAGGTGCAGGGCCGGCCGAAGCACCTGTACAGCATCTGGAAGAAGATGCGGCGCAAGCACCTCGGCTTCGCCGAGGTGCTCGACGTCATCGCCTTGCGCGTCATCGCCAAAGACGTCGCCGCGTGCTACGCGGTGCTCGGCCGCGTGCACGAGCGCTACCGCGCGATCGCCGGCGAGCTCGACGACTACATCGCGCGGCCGAAGGCGAACGGGTACCGGTCGCTCCACACCGTCGTGGAGGGCGACGACGGCGGCGCCGTCGAGATCCAGATCCGCACCGCCGAGATGCACGAGCACGCCGAGTACGGCGTCTCCGCGCACTGGGCCTACAAGGAAGCCGACGCGGCGAACGCCGCGGTCAGCGCCGGCGGCTCGTTCGAGGCGAAGATCGCGCAGGCCCGGCTCGTCGTCCTGCGCCAGCTGCTCGCCTGGGAGCGCGACCTCGCCGGCAGCGGTGCGGCGGAGGAGGGCGCCGCCGGCGACGATCGCGCCGAGGCGATCGCACCGGTCGCGTTCGACGACCGCATCTACGTCTTCACGCCGCAGGCCGCGGTGGTCGAGCTCACGGCCGGCGCGACGCCCATCGACTTCGCCTACGCCGTCCACACCGACCTCGGCCATCGCTGCCGCGGCGCCAAGGTCGACGGCGCGATGGTGCCGCTCAACACGCCGCTGAAGAGCGGTCAGATGGTCGAGGTGACCGCCGCCAAGGTCGGCGGCCCGTCGCTCGATTGGCTCAATCCCGACCTCGGCTACCTGCAGAGCGCGCGCTCCAAGTCGAAGGTGCGCTCGTGGTTCAACGCCCAGGCGCAGGCGGCGACGATCGCGCGCGGCCGCGAAGCCGTCGAGAAGCTGTTGCAGCGCGAAGGGCGGACGGCGTTGAAACACGCCGAGCTCGCGACGCGACTCGGGTTCCGCACCGCCGACGCGCTGTTCGAGGTCGTCGGCAAGGACGAGCTCTCGCTCAAGAGCATCGAGGCGCTGCTGCGCCCGCCAGCGCCGCCGAAGCCCGACGCGGACGACATCGCGATCAGGCCGTCGCGCTCGCCCGCGGGGGGCGGCGGCGTCCTCGTCGTCGGCGTCGGCTCGCTGCTGACGTCGCTCGCACGCTGTTGCCGGCCGGCGCCGCCCGACGCCATCGCCGGCTACGTCACGCGCGGCAAGGGCGTGGCCGTCCACCGCGTCGGCTGCAGCAACCTGCGCGAGCTCGTCGCCCGCTCCGCCGAGCGCGTCATCGACGTCGCCTGGGGCAACACCGACGCGGCGCATCCGGTGCTCTATCCGGTCGACGTCAGCGTCGAGGCGAGCGACCGCAGCGGCCTGCTGCGCGACGTCTCGGAGGTGCTCGCGAAGGAGAAGATCAACGTCACGGGCGTCCGCTCGCAGTCGGTGCGCGACGGCACGGGAGGCACTGCGTTCATGACCTTCACTGTCGAGGTGGCCGACGCCTCCAAGCTCGCCGCGGCGCTCGCGCTCGTGTGCCGCGTTCCGGGCGTGCGCTCGGCGCGGCGCCGGTGAGCGGACGGCGTCGCTAGCGCACGGGGATCGGCGTCGTGCGGTCGACCGGCACGGCCGTGACGCTGTTCTGCGGCGAGCCTTCGATGACGCGGTCCGAGTACGTCATGTAGACGAGCGTGTTGCGCTTGCGATCGACCATGCGGACGACGCGCAGATGCTTGAAGACGAGCGAGGTGCGCTCGTTGAACACCTCCTCGCGCAGCTCGAGCGGCTTGCCGACGAACGAGATCGGGGCGACCTGGCGGCAGGCGATCGAGGCTTCCGACTTGTCCTCCGCGAGGCCGAGGGCGCCGCTGACGCCGCCGGTCTTGGCGCGCGACACGTAGCACGTCACGCCCGCGACCCTCGGGTCGTCGTGCGCGTCGACGACGATCTTGTGATCGGGACCGATCAGCTTGAACACGGTGTCGACTTCGCCGATCGGCTCGGCCGCAGCGAGGGCAGTGAGGCAGGGCGGGAGCGACGCAATCAGGGCGGC
>DATIDZ010000002.1:0-2268 GCA_035456045.1 Caldimonas sp. | reverse complement strand
CCGACAACGTCGCGGTGGCGCGCCTCGACACGCCCGCGTACAGCATGGTCGCGTACCCCTGGTCCGATCGCTACCAGCAATCGAACCAGTGGGCGCTCGAGACGCTGGCGCTCGCCGAGGACCCGGCCGCGGCGACGCGCGAGCGCGCGCAGGCCTGGCTGCGCCTGCACGGCTACGAGCCGACGACGCTGCGCCTCTCGGCCTTCAAGCGGCTCGGCGCGCGCATGACCCGCGCGAACGTCGCCTTCGACGACCATCCCAACGAGAAGCGGTTCAGCGATCGCATCGAAACCGTCACGGTCGACTCGGTCTTTCGCTGGCTCGAGCGCGACGGCCTCGGCGGCGCGGTCCAGGTGATACGTTAGATTGCAACAGGCGCGCCCTGCGCGCCGCGAGAGGGAGCTCCGCTTGACCTTGCACGCCGACCTTGTCGTCCCCGCGGCCGAACCCGCCGGCCACGCTCATCCGAACCAGTTCGCGCTCCTCGCGCAACGCCGCTTCGCGCCGTTCTTCTGGACCCAGTTCCTCGGCGCGGGAAACGACAACCTGTTCAAGTTCGCGTTCACGGTGATGATCACCTACCAGCTGCAGGTGAGCTGGCTGCCGGCCGAGCTCGCCGGGCTCGCGATCGGCGCGCTCTTCATCCTGCCCTTCCTGCTCTTCTCCGCGACGAGCGGCCAGCTCGCCGACAAGTTCGACAAGGCGCGCCTGATCCGCTTCGTCAAGTGGCTCGAGATCGCGGTCATGGCGCTCGCCGCGTGGGGCTTCGTTCATGCCGACGTCGCCGTGCTGCTCTCGTGCGTCTTCCTCATGGGGCTGCACTCGACGCTGTTCGGCCCGGTCAAGTTCGCCTACCTGCCGCAGCACCTCGGCGAACGCGAGCTCACCGGCGGCAACGGCATGGTCGAGATGGGCACCTTCGTCGCGATCCTGCTCGGCAGCCTCGCCGGAGGCCTGCTCGTCGCCGTGCCGGCGGTCGGCCCGCAGTACGTCGCATACGCCTGCGTCGGCGTCGCCGTCCTCGGCCGGCTGACGGCGCAGGCGGTGCCGACGTCGCCCTCGACCGATCCCGGCCTCGTCATCAACTGGAACCCGGTCAGCGAGACCTGGCGCAACCTCAAGCTCGCGCACGGCAACCTCGTCGTCTTTCGCTCGCTGCTCGGCATCTCGTGGATGTGGTTCTTCGGCGCCGCGTTCCTGGCCCAGTTCCCGGCCTTCGCCAAGGCCGTGCTGCACGGCGACGAGCAGGTCGCCTCGCTCCTGCTCGTCGTGTTCTCGGTCGGCATCGGCGTCGGCTCGCTGCTGTGCGAGGTGCTCTCGCGCCGCCACGTCGAGATCGGCCTGGTGCCGCTCGGCGCGATCGGCATGAGCGTGTTCTCGATCGACCTCTACTTCGCCGCGCGCGGCCTGCCGCCGTCAGCGGGCTACACGCTCGGCGGCTTCCTCGCCGAGCACAGCCACTGGCACGTCATGGCCGACCTGTTCCTGCTCTCGCTCTTCGCCGGCCTCTACAGCGTGCCGATGTACGCGCTCATCCAGATGCGCTCGGCGCCGAGCCACCGCGCCCGCATCATCGCCGCCAACAACATCCTGAACGCGCTCTTCATGATCGCCAGCTCGGTGATCGTCGGCGCGCTCCTCAGCCTGCACCTGACGATCCCGCAGGTGTTCCTCGTCATCGGCATGCTGAACGCGATCGTCGCGTTCTACATCTTCATGCTGGTGCCCGAGTACCTGCTCCGCTTCATCGCCTTCGTCACCGCGCGGGTGGTCTATCGCTTCAAGGTGCGCGGCGACGAGCACATCCCCACGGAGGGCGCGGCGATCCTGGTCTGCAATCACGTCAGCTTCATCGACGCGGTCCTGCTGATGGCGGCGAGCCCGCGGCCGATCCGCTTCATCATGGACCACGAGATCTTCAAGCTGCCCCTGCTCGGCGCGTTCTTCCGCCTCG
The DNA here is from genome assembly GCA_035456045.1 of Caldimonas sp. Taxonomy (GTDB): domain Bacteria; phylum Pseudomonadota; class Gammaproteobacteria; order Burkholderiales; family Burkholderiaceae_C; genus Schlegelella_A. The sequence continues at coordinate 314 of DATIDZ010000002.1, read as the reverse complement.
CCAAGGCGATCCCGATTGCGCCGCAGAAGGTCGACGCGGCGATCTACGCGCAGGCGTTCGCGCGGGCCAAGCAGGTGCTCGACGACGGCGACCTGCTCTGCATCTTTCCCGTGGGCGCGGTGTCGCGCGACGGCGCGCTGGCCGAGTTCAAGGGCGGCGTGATGCGCCTGCTCGAATCGAACCCGGTCCCCGTCGTTCCGCTCGCGCTGCAGAACCTGTGGGGCTCGTTCTTCTCGCGCGCCGGCGGGCGGGCGATGAGCAAGCCTTTCCGGCGCGGCGTCTTCAGCCGCGTCGACCTCGTCGCCGGCGAGCCG
>DATIDZ010000001.1:0-4630 GCA_035456045.1 Caldimonas sp. | reverse complement strand
CTGCGCCAGTGCGCCGCTCAGGGCGAAGCCGCTTCCCGCCGCGAGCGCGACGACGACGCGGCGCCGGCCGCGGCGCGGCGAATCCTGCTGCCGGTCGCCGCCCGCGCTCATTCGATGCGGCATGCCTCGGCGAACGGCAGGCGCGGGCTGCGGGCGAACAGCTTCGACGGATCGCCGTGGCCGAGGTTGCAGATGAAGTTCGTGCGGACGGTCGTCCCGGCCCAGAACTCCGCGTCGATCCTGGCGTTGTCGAAGCCGCTCATCGGCCCGCAGTCGAGGCCGACGGCGCGCGCGGCGATGATGAAGTAGCCGCCCTGCAGGGTGGCGTTGCGGAAGGCCGTGGTCTCGATGTGCGCCTGCTTGCCGACGAACCACGAGCGCGCGTCGACGTGCGGGAAGAGCTTCGGCAGCTTGTCGTAGAAGGCCAGGTCCATGCCGATGATCGCCGTCACCGGCGCCGCGCGCGTCTTCTCGACATTGCCCGGCGAGACGCAGCCGAGGAGCCGCTGCTTCGCGGCCGGCGAGCGCACGAAAACGATCCGCGCCGGCGACGAGTTGGCCGAGGTCGGCCCCCACTTCATCAGCTCGTAGATCCGGCGGAGCTGGTCGTCGGACACCGGCTCGGCGCTGAAGCCGTTGTGCGTGCGCGCGTGATCGAAGAGCTGTTCGGTGTCGACGTTCATGGGGACGGCCGTGCGTCGGCCCTCGGTGAGGATCGCGAATTGTCGAGTCGCGGCGGCACGCCGACGAGCAAGGATTTCGTCGGCAGCGTTCGTGCCCGTTGAGGGATCGACCGACAATCGGGCATGTTCGCACCCTCGAGCGACGACGTCCGCGACTTCTTCGTCGAAACCCGGCGCAAGCGGGTTCAGGGCTTGCCGCTGACGCCGCTCGAGACGATCGCCGCCGACTGGATCGAGGCGCATCCGGAGTACGACGCCGATCTCGCCGACGCCGACGCCGCGCGCGCCGCGGTCTATCCGGCCGAGGCGGGTCGCGAGAACCCGTTCCTGCACCTGTCGATGCACCTGTCGATCAGCGAGCAGGTCGCGATCGACCAGCCGGCGGGAATCCGGGCCGCGTTCGATTCGCTGGTCGCGCGCGTCGGCCCCCACGCCGCGCAGCACGAAGTGATGGAATGCCTCGGCACGATGCTGTGGGAAGCGCAGCGCAGCGGCCGGCCGCCCGACGGCGCCGGCTACGTCGACTGCGTGCGCCGCCGCGCCACGCGCTGAAGCGCCGCTGCGTGCCCCGGCGCTAGTTGCCGACCAGCCCCTGGCGGATCGCGTAGACCGTCATCTCCGAGTTGTTCGCCAGGCCGAGCTTCTCGAGGACGCGAGCGCGGTAGACGCTCACCGTCTTCGGGCTGAGCATCAGCTCCTCGGCGATGTCGGAGAGGCGCTTGCCGGAGGCGATCATGACCAGCGTCTGCATCTCGCGGTCGGAGAGCTTGTCGTGCGCGTTCTCCACCGACGGCGTCGTCAGGCTCTCGACCAGCATCTGCGCGATCTCGGGCGTCACGTACTTGCGGCCCTGCGCGACGGTCCGCACGGCGCTGACGATGAGGGCCGGATCGCCGCCCTTGTTGACGTAGCCGAACGCGCCGGCGCGAAGGGCCCGGATCGCGTACTGGTCTTCCGGATACATCGAGACGACGAGCACGCGCATCGCCGTGCCCTCGTCCTTCAGCGCATGGAGGACGTCGAGGCCGCTGCGGCCGGGCAGGTTGATGTCGAGCACGAGCACCTCGGCGCTCTTCTCGCGCATCAGCGCGCGCAGCTCGCCGTAGTCGCCCGCCTCGCCGACGACCTCGATGTCGGGCGCGTCGCTGAGCGTGTCGCGGATCCCGCGCCGGATGAGGGCGTGGTCGTCGCAGAGGAAGACCTTGATCATGAGGATGCTCGCTGTCCGCCGGATCCGCTCAAACGTCGGCCCACTGGCTCGGGTCGTACGACTTGTCCGGCGGCTCGGGGATGTACGCGCTGTCGGGAATGTCGAGCGGCACCGAGAGGATCAGCGTCGTCCCGTGCGGGCCGCTCGAGAGGTCGATCCAGCCGCCGACGGTGGTGGCGCGCTCGTGCAGGCCGCGGATGCCGAAGGAGCGCGACTTGGCGAGGTCGTCCTCGCTGACGCCGCGGCCGTTGTCGCTGATCTCGAGCGAGAGCACGCCGCCGGCGAGCGAGAGGTCGATCTGCACGCGCGTCGCCTGGGCGTGCTTGCTGATGTTGGTGAGCGCCTCTTGCGCCGTGCGATACGCGACCAGCGGCACGCCCTGCGGCAGCTCGAGCGGCTGGCGCGGCAGGCGGATCTGGCACTCGATGCCGCTCCGTCGCTCGAAGCGCAGCGCGATCCAGTGCAGCGCCGCCGCCAGGCCCTGCTCGAGGATGGCGGGGCGCAGGTTGTGCATGATCCGCTGGCTCGACTCGACGGCGTGCGTGACCGTCTCGAGCGCCGACTGGACGCGCGAGACGATCTGCGGAGAGCTCGAATGGCGCGCGATCCAGGCGAGGTCGAACTTGAGCGCGGTCAGCGATCCGCCGACGTCGTCGTGGATCTCGCGCGCGATCGCCGCCCGCTCGTGCTCGACGCTCGTCTGCAAGTGCTGGGCGAGCTCGTGCAGGCGCTGCTTCGAGGCGACGAGGTCGCGGTCGGCCCGGACGCGGGCGCGCCGCGTCTCGGCCGCATCGACCGCATGCAGCAGCGCCGGCACGAGGCGAGCGAGGTGGCTCTTCTGCAGGTAGTCGCTCGCGCCGTTGCGCATCGCCTCGACCGCCGTGTCGTCGCCGATCTCGCCGGAGACGAGGATGAAGGGGATCTCGCGCATGCTCGCCTTCAGCAGCTCGAGCGCCACGAGCCCGGAGAAACCCGGCAGGTTGTAGTCGGAGACGACGGCGTCCCACGGCTCGTCGAGCGCCTCGAGGAACGCGCTTTCCGAATCGATCCGGCGCGTCTGCGCGTTGAGGCCGCCGCGCGCGAGATGGGCGACGAGCAGCTCGTGGTCGAGCTCGGAATCCTCGAGATGGAGGACGCGAAAGACTCGCTCTCGACCGTTTGAACGCATTGCCGGAAATTATGCGTCGCAGTCAACGTCGCGACCCCGAGGCGACGTGCAGCACCGCCCAACATGACAAGTCCTGCACGCCTTTGGGAATTGCCCGGCCAGGCCGTCGGCCGGGCGCCGGGCGCGTCGGACGCCGCCGCCGGTGCCGGATCGCTCGCCTTCGCATCCTTCGCGGGCGCATCGCTCGCGCTCGCCTTCGCCGCGCTCGTCTTCACGGCGCTGTCGCTGGCGCTGTACTGGCGCCGCCCGACGGCCGTTCGCCTCGGCCCGCTGATCGGCGTCGCACTGACCGCCGCGTTGCTTCCGCAGTTCGCGTTGTTCGCCTACGAGGCGACGCGCCGCCACGACAACATGCTCGATTCCTGCTGCCCCGTCGGCGCCGCCGCGTCCTCGCCCGACGCCTCGCGCCTCGCGACCGCCTACCTCGGCACGGTCTACCTGTACGACGCGGCGACCGGGGCGGAGATCGTCGTCCTGCAAGGCCCGACGCGCGAGCGCCGCCAGGAGCCGGCGACGTTCTGGTGGTGGAACCTCATCGGACGCGTGTGATCGTCGGCCGCCGACGCCTCAGTCGGCCGCCTGCCTGAGCGTCATCACGACCGGGCGCGTCAGCACCTCGCGCAGTCCCCACCAGCCGGCGGCGAGCGCGAGCAGCGCGCCGGCGGTCGCACCCAGCAGCGGCACGAGCGGCGACGGATTCCAGCTGAACTCGAAGACGTAGCGCGCGAGCGCCCAGCTCACGGCGATGGCCGCGATCGACGCGAGCAGGCCGGCGAGCGCGCCGACGCCGAGCAGCTCGGCGCGCTGCACCTGCGCGAGCAGCTTGCCGCTCGCGCCGAGCGCCCGCATGACCGCGAACTCGCGGGCGCGCGACTCGCGCGTCGCGCTGACCGCGGCGAACAGGACGACGAGTCCTGCAGCGAGGGTGAAGCCGAACAGGAACTCGACCGCGCGAACGACCTGGTCGAGGACGCGCTGCACCTGCGCGATCGACGCCGAGACGTCGATCGAGGTGATGTTCGGGAAGTCCCGGCTGATCGCGTTGTCGAAGCCGGCGACCTCCGGCGCGCGGTAGGCGGCGATGTAGCTCACCGGCGCATCGACCATCGTCGCGGTCGGGAAGAGGACGAAGAAGTTCACCCGCATCGACGACCAGTCGACCTTTCTGAGGCTGGTGATCCGGCCCTCGATCGGCGTGCCGCCGAGGTCGAAGCGAAGCGTGTCGCCGAGCTTGAGGCTGAGCGTCTCGGCGAGCCCTTCCTCGACGCTCAGGCCGCCCTTCTCGTCGGCCGTCCAGCGACCGGCGGCGATCTGGTTGTGCGGCGGCAGCGTCGCGCTGTGGCTGAGGTTGAACTCGCGATCGACCAGGCGGCGCGCGCGCGGGTCGGCGAAATCGTCGGGCGCGACGTTCCTGCCGTCGACGGCGACGAGGCGGCCGCGGATCATCGGGAACCAGTCGTAGCGCGTCACGCCCGAGTCGCGCAGCTTGGCCTGGAACGCGTCGGCCTGCGGCGGCTGGACGTTGATGACGAAGCGGTTCGGCGCGTCCTTCGGCGTCGCTTGGCGCCA